>NZ_SMKT01000049.1 GCF_004348735.1 Actinomadura sp. KC06 | reverse complement strand
GGAAGAAGGCGTTGTGAAGCGAATCGTCATCGGGTAGCTGGTAGCGGCGGTAGATGTAGCCGCCCGATGCGGCGGTGAAGCGCGCGTTCGCGGGCAGGACATGGGCCGCCAGGGTATGGCGCCACGCCGTCCCGGCCCGCTGAGAGGCGGCCGCTCCGTGCCAGACGTTGCCGTCGTGAAAAACGATCGTGCCCGCGGGCACTTCGAGCTGGACGACGGCGGGGTCCGCGACTCCCGCGGCGGCGGCGGACACCCGCATCCGTGCGCGATGGTCGCCGGGATCGTGGAAGTCGGCCGGGAGCGGGACGGTCGGCCAGCGGTGGGAGCCGGGAACGTACTCGATCGTCGCCGCGTCGACGTGGGTGTCGTCGAACGTCATCCAGCAGGTGCTCATCGTCGCCGGAGCCAGGAAGTCGACGAAGGAGTTGTCCTGGTGCAGCGCCGACGCCCGCGCCGACGGTGGTTTGATCCAGATCGTGTCCTGGCCCAGGCGCGTCCCGGGCCATCCGGTGAGGTGGGCGATCCAGTCTCCGACCCAGGACGCCTGGACGATCGATACGATGACCTGGTCGGATTTCCAGGCGTTGGCCATGTGGCGCGTCGCGTCAGGAAGGCTCAGCCCTTCCCGCCAGTACCACTCGTCCGGATAGATCCCGGTCGGGAAGCGCCCCGCGAAGAGCCCGCCGAGACGGTCGCGCGCCCACCGGCACTGGTCGGGCGTGAACGCGGGTTCCATGACGACGAACCCGTCGCGGTGAAAGCGTTCACGCGCGGCTCCTGGGTCTTCCCAGGTGGTGATCGGATGCATACGGCGAAAACTACGGTAGCTTCGCCGCCATCGGTGATCATCCGAAACCGTCTCGGGAAAGGCAGGTGGTGTATGGAACTATCACGGGCGGACGTGGAGATGATCGTCGCTCTGCAGGAGAACTCTCGGCTGACCAACCGCGAGCTGGCCAAGCGGCTCGGCGCCGCCGAGTCGACGACGCACGAGCGCCTCCGGCGCCTGGTCCGGGGCGGCGTGATCAAGCGGTTCACCGCGGAGATCGATCCGGCCGCGCTCGGGCGGCCGATGCAGGCCATGATCGCTGTCCGGCTGCGTCCCCAGAGCGAGGACGTGGTGGAGCGCTTCCTGAGCGTGGTGTTGGACGATCCCTGCGTGCTCGACGCCACCGTCGTGTCCGGCGAGATCGACGTGCTGTTGCGCGTCGCCGTACCGTCGGCCGAACATCTCCGCACCTTCGCCTGGCGCAAGGTCACCTCGGCGAAATCGGTGCAGTCGATCACCACGCACCTGGTGTACGAGTACCGCCGCCGTCCGATCACGGCACCGACCTGATCTCCGGCCCCCGCATCGGGGGCGTGTTGCGGGACGGGTTGGTGAAGACCGTGATTTGACCCGCTCGACCAGCCTTGGGCATGGCGTGGCGCGAGCGGGCTTGGCAGGGGTTATTGGGGATTGTCGCGGGGGGCTGTGGGAGGTGCTTTGTTGGCCGGTGGAGTGGGCCGGGCGTGGCGGCGGTGGCTGGTGTCGCAGAATGGGTAGGCGCGGCTGCGGCGGCAGGCGCAGAGGGCTACCAGGAAGCGGTCCGATGTCGCCGTGGTGCCGTCGTCCAGGACGATCTCGACCGGGCCCTCGACCAGCACCGGTCCGCCCGGAATGATGCGTACTCGCCGTGGGTCCCGGCCTTTCGCCGGGTCGGGGCGGGCGGCGTCGGTGCTCATGGTGTCTGCCTTGTCGTGATGCGGTCGGCGCGTACTACGACCAGGTCTTCGTGTCGCTGTCCGGGACGGAGCAGGCGGCGCGCGGCCAGTGCCTCGGCTCGTCCGCGCATCACCGGGCCGAACGGCTCGCGCTGCCGTGCCACCACCTGGGCCCGCATCCCCGCCCGGCGCAGCGCCACCAACGTGGCCGCCACCCCGCTCAGGGCCGAATGCACCACCAGCAGCGTCCCCGAGGGCGACAGGTGCCGCGGGGCCGCCTGGCAGATCTTGTCCAGGACCGCCCGGCCGGTCGGGCCTGCCTCCCATGTGCGCGCCCGGCCGCGGGCCGACGCCGGGTCGGTGTCGCCCGGCACGTACGGGGGGTTGGCGACGATCACGTCGAACACCTCGCCCGCCACCGGCGCGAACAGGTCGCCGTGCAGGACCCGCACCGGCAGGCCCCGCACCCGCGCGTTCAGCCGCGCCGCCAGGACGGCCCGTGCCGACACGTCCACCGCGACGACCTCGCACCCGACGCGGGCTGCGGCCACCGCCACCGCGCCGGTCCCGGTGCCGAGCTCCAGCAGCCGCGCGCCCGGCGGGACGTCCGCGCGGCGCAGCGCCCTCGTCAGCAGATGCGTGTCGGACTGGGGGCGGTAGACGCCAGGCGGCCGCAGCAGCATCATCGGCCCACCGTCCCTGCGGCGTCCGCCGGGGAGGCCGTCAATGGGTGGCGCAGGGATGATCGGCCTGCCTGCCAGCAGTCCAGGAGGTGACGGCCGAACCGGTCCTCCAGCAGGACCGTGGCCCGGATCCCCAGCACCACGTCCGGTGCCAATTGAGGCTCGTCCGCGAGCAGCCCGCCGATCACGTCGTGGCGCAGCACCTGCTCGTGGACGGCGTCCGCCTCGATGTGCTCGGTGTAGAACAGGCGGGCCCGCGGGCCGCCGCCCAGGCGCTCCAGCGCCCGCGCCATCCGCCGCGCGGCCGGCGCCGTGGTGATCTCCGCGGCCGCGAAATGCCCCACCAGCGCGCCCCGCAGCGCCCGCCGCAGCCCGAACAGCGACATCATGTTGACGGTCGCCAGCGTCACCGCCGGCGCGGCGTCCACGTGAGCGCCGTAGGACGAGTCCAGGCCGAGGTCGTCGAGCAGGTCGGCGTACAGGCCCTGATGGATCATCTCCGGACGGCCGCCGCCGAACTCGTCGTGCTCCACCGCCACCAGCGCCGTCTTGGCGCGGCCCCGCAGCCGCGGGACGACCCACGCATGCGGGTCGGCCTCCTTCAGGTGGTACACCGACCGGTGCGCGGCGTGTTCCAGCAGTTGCCACCACGTCCCTTCGTCCCGCAGATGGTGGGTGACGCTTTGGCCGTCGACCGGCTCGGTTAGCAATTCCTCCAGCGTCCCGTCCACGTCGGTGTCGGCCTTGGTGGGGTGGACGGCGGTGTCGCGGCGTAGCGCGTCCAGGAACGTCGATTCCATCTCGCCGCGCAGCCGCAGTAGCCCGGTGTCCCACTCCCAGTCCGGGTCCACGCCGGCGAATCCGCGGTAGTGCAGCTCGTAACAGGTATGCAGGGCGATCTGCAGGTCCTCCCCATAGGGGTCGGCGGACGGCACGGCGCGCATCGCATCGGAGAACGGCGAGTGCGGGACGGGGATCGGCGGCGAGCCTGCGGCCAGCGCGTCCACCACCGCCCGCGACATCGGTCCCCGCGCGGCGGGCAGTGTCGGCGTCGCCGCCCGCAGCGGCGCCTGGGCCCGCTCGGCGGACGGGTCCAGAGCGTGTCCTACGGTCATCTCTCCTCCGTGGCCTCGAAAGTGCGGAGGTCTGGTACCCGCTCACATGTGTCCCATACGCCCGACTTCTCCCTATTGGCAGCCCGAAGCCCGTCCGGCTCATCGGCGAGCCCGCAGCAGGCGGGTCTCCGTCGGCTTCAGCCGGATGCGGGATCCCCTTCGGTGCCGGGGCCGGGCGCAGCGGGGCGGTCGCCTGCGGGCTCTTGCAGGTAGGCGGCCAGGCAGCCGAGCAGGCGGTCGATCTCGATGAGCAGCGGACCGTGGATCATCCACGCCTCGGCCGGGGGTCCAGTGGCGCAGCCGGTCGTTGAGTTCCCGTTTGCGGCACCGCGCCGCGTCCAGGACCTGCGGCGGTTCCGGCCGGGCCGGGCCGAAATGACGGCCACGGTAGGCGCTGACGACGGCGGCGGCGTGATCGAGGAGGTCGTCGTACACGGCCAGCAACTGCTGGACGCCCTTGATCACCGAGCGGTGCACGGTCGCGTCCACCATCGGGCACGCCACCCAGGTGGCGCGATGAACGGTAGCGACACCTCCGGCCGCTGCAGGGCGATCATCCAGGCCAGCACGGCTGCCATCGTGGCCTTGGCCGGCTGGACGGCGAGATCGCGTTCCCGTCCTGGAGCGCGGGACCACCTCGACCACGACATGGCGGCCGTTGTCCCGATGCCGACGCAAGCGGCGACCGGTAAACGGCACCGCGCGTTCGCTTTCCAGGACGGGGTCAGGACGGTGGGGCGGGGATCGGGTTCGCGGTCAGCGCGGAGGCGGCGGCCACCAGGTTGGAGGCCATCGCACGCCCCGTGCTGTGCGACCAGTCGCGGCCTTCCTCGCTCTCCAGGTAGCTCGGGCCGGGTCCGGGGCCCCGGTTCCAGTACGTCCACGCCTGGCCCGGGATCGTGTAGCCGAACTCGTTCAGCGCGCCGCTCAGATTGTTGATCACGTGATGGGCGCCGTCCTCGTTGCCGGTGACGATCACACCGGCGACCCGGTTGAAGGCGACGGGACGCCCGTCGTCATCGGTCTCCGACAGCATCGCGTCCATCCGCTCGATGACCCGCTGGGCGATCGAGGACGGCTGCCCCGCCCAGGTCGGCGACGCAAGGATCAGGATCTCCGACTCCAGCAGCGACCGGTGCACGTCCGGCCACGGGTCTCCGTCGCCCAGGTCGGTCTCCACACCGGGCGGGATGTCCAGGTCAACGGCCCGGATGGTCTCCACCGTGACGTCCCTGGCCCGCAGCGCCTCCTCCACGACCGCGGCGAGCGCCCCGGTGTTGGAGGTCTCCGGTGAGCGCTTCAGGGTGCAATTGATCACTACGGCGCGCATCGGCGCCTCCCTCCGGATCCGGGGCCGTGCCTGCTCCCGCGAGCTACCCCGATCACCGCCGCGAAACGTCAGCACACCCGGCGGGCGGACGCGAGCGCCCTCCACGGCCGGTCGGAGCGCGGGCCCGATGCCACGAGTAGGACCCCGGACAGGGGCCGGGCCCCGCCACGAGTTCGCGTGGTGAGGCCCGGTGGACGTTCGTGGTCAACGCATCAGCAGCGTCGCCAGGTCAGGTGGTAGGCCGCATCGGCGTTGACGGATTCCACCGCGATGAAGCTGGGCTCTTCGGAGTCGCCCGCGTTCACTCGCACTTCGGTGTTGATGTTCAGGTTGCGGTTCTCGCCGCACGGCTTGTAGACGCGCTCGGACCGGGGGATCCTGTCGTTGAACCGCCAGCTCCGGTTGGACGGACCCTCGATCGTGTGCGTCACCGATCGCGTTTCGGAGCTGCCCTGGAAGTAGTAGCTCGTCCGCCGTACCGCGCTGGCTCCGGGCTCCACGTGGGCGAAACCGCGGGACGAGATCCCGACGACGGCGTACGTATAGTTCTCCGGGTGGTTGACCCGCACGTTGAGCTGGCAGTTCTTCCGGAAGTCCGTGGGCGGGGCGTCGCCGCCGCCCCAGGCCAGGTACTTGTCGAAGGAGACGGTGAAGCCGTCGCCGTCGTCGGACGGGGTGACCCTCGCCGTGCCGGCCGGGCAGCCTGAGCCGAGGACGGTCACGACGTCCATGGTGACCCCGTCGGGCGGCTGGACCAACTGGGACTCGGTGCCGGTCTCGGGGCTGGTCTCGGAGGCGGAGGCGGCGGCGTAGGTGGCCGTCGCCAGGGCGGGCAGGAGCACGGCGGCGCCTACCACGATCCCCAGACGTCTGGTGTTCATCATGGTCGGGTCTCTCAGGAGGGGGTGGCCGCGGCCTCGTCGTCGCCCGCACGTCCGCCAGCCGTGACCGGCGGGCTTACGGCGACTTCGACGGCCGGGGCTGAATGGCGATCCTCTCGGTTTGGAGAATCCGTTTTGGAGGTTATTCCGCACCCCGCTTAGCGTCAACACTCTGCCATTGCCCATTTATTCACAATTCACATTGCTTTTGAATCGCTCTTTAAAACCGCCGGCGCGGCCCGCCGGGGTTTGGTCGCAACCGGGTATACCTGGGCAGGTCAGGATGTGGGCCGGTCGTCCAGGCGCTGGTGGGGGCGGCCGTATGCGCGCCGCACCCGGCCGCCTGCCTGTGAACAACGTGGACGTGATCCGGCACCCGAAGGGCGGATGGCCGATTCCGGCACCTCGGTGGACGGCCCGATCCCCCTACGCTGCAACTGTTGGCCGGGGCGCTGACTTGCTGAATCCGGGTATCCGGCTACCAACCGTTTGAAGGCGGCGTCGGGGAGTCACCGCCTCCGTGGTGTTCGCGACGCATATGTCCAAGAGATGGTTTACCCAACTCCATGAATGGCCCATTCCGGCCTAGCGGAGCCGGCTCATCGAATTTTGCCGCATAGATTTCAGCCGCGCACCTTGAACATGTTGCCTGACCGCTGTCATCGAGCTCCATTTTGAACACGGCCATCGATGTAATTCGGTCAGATCACCTCGTTGCCGAGGGCGCCACTGTGGACGGACACTGGAATCTTCTCGCGTGAGCCGGAACCGATGCGCTGTTGGGGGATGCCTTGAACCACCATGTACGTAAATCTGGAAGATTGCGCAGCGTGGCGATCATGACCGCGCTCGTCCTCACCCTGCCGGCGGTGTCCACGACCACCGCGGCGCAGGCGCAGACGCAGGTGACGCCGGACGCCTCGTCCAACGCCGTCATCACCTGGGACGTCCACGCCCAGACCGCCATCTACGAAGTCGGCCGGCAGTCGCCGACCACGGCCACGCGCAGCTTCGCGATCGTGCAGGGCGCCGTCTACGACGCGGTCAACGCGATCGCCGGCACCCCGTACGAGCCGTACCTGGTCGCCCCCCGCGCCCGGCGCGGCGACTCGACCCCCGCGGCCGTCGCCACCGCCGCCTACCGTGTGCTCCTCTGGCTGTTCCCCAAACAGGCCGACTCCCTCCGCGCGCAATACCGCGAGTCGCTCGACGCGATCCCCGACGGCCGTGCCAAGCGCGGCGGCATCGCGGTCGGCGAGGCCACGGCCGAGGCCATGATCGACGCCCGCCGCGACGACGGCGCGTTCTCCGACGCGAAATGGCCCGTCGGCACCGCGCCGGGGCAGTGGCGGCCGACCCCGCCGGACCACCTCCAGGTCGGCGCCTGGTTCGCCACCCTGAAGCCGTTCGTCGTCCGCGACCCCGGTGACTACCGCTCGCCGGGCCCGCCGGCCCTCGCCGGCCGCGCTTACGCCCGCGCACTGAACGAGGTCAAGGCCCTCGGCTCGGCCACCAGCACCGTGCGCACGCCCGAGCAGACCGAGGCGGCGACCTGGTGGGACGACCCGCGCCTGGTGGAGTGGGCCATCATCCGCCAGCTCGCCAGGACCCACCGGCTCAGCACCCTGGAGACGGCCCGCATGTTCGCGATGGTGGACATCGCGGCCGCCGACTCGCTGATCGCCTGTTACAAGGAGAAGAAGCGCTGGCGCTTCTGGCGTCCCGTGACGGCGATCCCGCTGGCGGACGAGGACGGCAACCCGGCCACCGACGGCGATCCGTCCTGGGCTCCGCTGCGGATCACCGCGCCGTCGGCGGAGTACCCGTCCGGCCACGCCTGCTTCACCACGGCGGTCACGACGGGCCTGCGGACGTTCTTCGGCCGCGACGACCTCTCGTTCAGCGCCTCCAGCGCCGACTCCGGGACGACCCGCCACTACAACAGCCTCTCCAAGGCCCTGGCCGAACTGCTCGAGGCCAGAGTCTGGGCGGGGGTGCACTACCGCTTCGCGTCCATCGACGGGGAGCGGCTCGGCGCGGCCGTCGCCCGCGACGTCCTCGACCAGGCGTTCGGCCCTCGCGACTCCTGACTGACTGCTCAGGTCAGCGCGCTGGCCTTCTCGGGGCACCGGGACGCGGCGACGCGGGCGGCGGCTCCGGTCGGGCGGTCGGCTTCGCCGAGGACGGTGAACGTCGCGCAGCCGAGGCCCGAGCCGGCGTCGCGGAAGGCGTCGTAATCGAGTGGCAGGCCGAAGCGGGACCGGGGCAGGACGCCGCCGAGTAGCCTCCCGCGAGCACCGCCGCCGCGCCCGGATGGACGGCCGCGGCCGCGCGCATCGCCGCCTCGTCCTCGGGCCGTCCGACGTAGACGATCGCGCGGGACGCGTCGAGCGCCTCGGCCGCGCGTCCACCAGCGGCTGCGTCCGTGCGACCGCCGTGGACATGATCCAGAGCGACCTGGCCGCCCTCGTCGTCTCGGACGCCTGTGCCGACCGCGACACCGTCCAAGCGGAGGCGGCGTTCTCCGACCTGCGCGCCAAATACTGCGACGTGGTTGCCGAGGCCGAGGCGCTCGACCTGCTCGCCGCCGCCGGGCCTGGCCCGGGGGTTTTGTGATCGCCGTCACGCCTGGTGACCTAGCGCTATGACGGTCCGGATATAGCACGGTCCGTAACCGGCATTGGGCATCGACCGGTCCGGTGTGCTCAAGATATGGACACCCAGGCGTCCACATTTCCGGAGGTCAGCTCATGAGCGTCTCACGTACCGTGATCACTGGCGGCCATGTGATCACGATGGATCCGGGCCTCGGCGACCTGCCGGGCGGCGCCGTGCTGATCGAGGACGACCGGATCGCGGCGGTCGCGCGGGACGCGGCGGAGTTCCAGGGCGCCGACGCCGAGACCGTCGACGCGGCCGGCGGGATCGTGCTCCCCGGCATGATCGACAGCCACCGGCACACCTGGATGGCGCTGATGCGGGCCGCCTCCGCCGACGAGTCGCTGCCGGAGTTCCTCGCCGGCACCTTCTACGGCACCGGGTCCTTCCTGGAGGCCGCGGACCTGGGCGCGGCGTCCACGGTCGGCGCGCTGGAGGCGCTGGACGCCGGCGTCACGACGATCATGGACTGCAACGACTGCGTCAACACGCCCGAGCACGCCGACGCCAACGTGGACGCGCTGCAGGCCACCGGAATCAGGGCCGTCTACAACTACGGGATGCAGGCGTACGAGTTCCCGGGCGCGTTCGCCTCGCACGACGACCGGCTCAAGGGCGCGTCCCGCCTGCGCCGCGAGCGGCTGTCCGCCGACGACGCGCTCGTCACGATGGGGATGCTGCTCACCGACTTCGGCATCCTCCCGTTCGGCGCGGTCGCGGCGGAGATCCGGCTGGCCCGCGAGCTGGGCGTGCTGCGCGCCTCGCACACCGCGGCGGCGACGACGTCCATCCTGCTGAAGGGGCTGCGCGAGCTCGCCGACCACGGCCTGCTGATCCCCGGGCACGTGCACATCCACTGCCCCGCGCTGGACGAGCAGGAATGGCGGCTGATGGCCGCGCACGACCAGCGGGTCACCATCGCGCCGGAGACCGAGATGCAGATGGGCATGGGCATCCCGCCGTTCCGCGCCGCGATGGACCACGGTCTGCGTCCCGGCGTGTCCACCGACATCGTGTGCGTCGGGTCCGGCGACCTGTTCTCGCAGATGCGGCTCGGCCTCCAGATGCAGCGCATGCTCGACAACGCGAAGGTGCACGCCACCGGCACCATGCCCTGGACGATCGGCCTCACCACCCGCCACGCGCTCGAATGGGCGACCGTCAACGGCGCGCACACCCTCGGGCTCCAGGACCGCGTCGGCTCGCTGACGCCCGGCAAGAAGGCCGACGTGATCGTCGTCAAGCCGCGGATGGACCTGGTGCGTCCGAGCCACATGGCCGGCGCGGTCGTGCTGCAGTCCACGGCCGCGGACGTCGACACGGTCATGGTGGACGGCGTCGTCCGCAAGCGCGGCGGCGAGCTCGTCGGGCAGGACCTGGCGGCGGTCCGCGCGCGGGCGAACGCGGCGCTCGACCGGATCCAGGAGGGCCACGCCAAGCTGCCGAAGCACGGCGCCGAAGAGCTCGCCGGATGGTTCGGCGCCGCCGAGCGCATGGCCAGCCGCAACTTCAGCGACGCCTACGCGGACGGCCTCCCGGCCTGACCAGTCCAGCGGCCACTGAAAGGAAGACATGAGCGACCTCAAGACCGTCCGCGTCGGCGGCCACCCGATCACCTACCAGGACCGGGGGCCGTCGGACGCGCCGGCCGTCGTCCTGCTGAGCGGCTGGTGCCATGACCACCGGCTGTTCGACCGGCTCGTCCCGCGCCTCGGCGACGACCTGCGCGTCCTGTGCGTGGACTGGCGCGGCCACGGCGAGGACCGCTCCCCCGTCGGCGACTTCGGCTACGCCGAGCAGGCCGCCGACACGCTCGCCGTCCTCGACGCGCTGCGCGTGGACCGGTTCCTGCCGGTCTCGCACTCGCACGGCGGCTGGGCCAACCTGGAGATCGCCGAGCGGACCGGCACGGCGCGGGTGCCCCGCCTGATCGTCGTCGACTGGCTGATGACGCCGCCGTCCCCCGACTTCGCCGCCGGGCTCGCCGCCATCCAGGATCCCGACCGCTGGACGGAGGCCCGCCAGAGCCTGTACGACGTGTGGCTCAACGGGCACCACCACGAACGGGTGCAGCGCCACCTGGACGTGGAGATGTCCGGTTTCGACTTCGAGATGTGGGCCCGCTCCTGTCGAGTGATCGCCGACGCGTACGCCGAGTTCGGTTCCCCCTTGGAGCGGATGGCCGGGCTGAGCGAGCAACGTCCGATCAAGCACCTGTTCTCCCAGCCGGACACCCGCTCCTACGAACAGGCGCACATCGATTTCCAGAGCGGACACCCCTGGTTCGAGTACCGCACGCTGAACGGCCCGACTCACTTCCCCACGCTCGACTCTCCCGACAAAGTCGCCGCCGAAATCCGCGACTATATCAAAGCCCTGTAAACACGAGCATCGCCCGCGGGCCACCGCGTTTCTCCCGCGCGGCCTGACTGCTTGACCAGCCGTTCCGGCCGCTGACCGCGCCCCGGTCGCCTCCAGGAGAGAACTGAATAGCGCGGATCCAATGGCGAATGATCAACCGGACGCCATGTCATATGCCTGGAGCGGCGCGGCGACTGTTCGCTCGTACAGGCGCTATACCGTTCTCCGGGTGCGGCGAACTGACCGCACAGCCCGCCGATGAAGGGCGTGCGCCCCCTCCGGGACTGAGCGCGAGTCTCGTTCAAGGGCCTCTCAAGCCCGCTGTTGAAGTATTGCCTTCGATAGAGCGGCGACTGGCTCGACAGACCCTAGGGGAGACGTTGTGCAACGGGCTGTAGTGATCACTGGTATCGATGTGATCGCGCCAGGGGGTGCGGGGAGGAAGGAATTCTGGAATCTGCTCACCGCGGGGCGCACTGCGACCAGGCACATTTCCTTTTTCGACGCAAGCCCTTTTCGTTCGCGCATAGCCGGCGAATGTGATTTCAATCCCGTCGCCGAGGGCCTGCAGCCGCGCGAGATCCGGCGCATGGACCGGGCGACGCAGTTCGCCGTGACGTGCGCCAAGGGGTCGCTCGCCGACAGCGGGCTCGACCTGGACGGCATCGATCCCGGCCGCGTGGGAGTGAGCCTGGGAAGCGCGGTCGGGGCGACCACCAGCATCGAGCGCGAGTACCTCGTGCTGTCCGACAGCGGGCGCGAGTGGTTCATGGACGAGCGGCACCTCTCGCCGCACATGTACGACTATATGGTGCCCAGCGCGGCGGCCGCGGAGGTCGCGTGGCGGACCGGCGCGGAGGGCCCGGTCTCGCTGGTCGCGACCGGCTGCACGGCCGGGCTGGACGCGGTCGGACGCGCCTACGAGAAGATCATGGACGGCGACGCCGACGTGATGTTCGCCGGCGCCACCGACGCTCCCGTCTCGCCGATCGTGGTCGCCTGCTTCGACGCGATCAAGGCGACGACGCCGCGCAACGACGACCCGGAGCACGCGTCCCGCCCCTTCGACGGGACGCGGAACGGGTTCGTCCTGGCCGAGGGCGCCGCGATGATGGTGCTGGAGGAGCGCGAGCACGCCCAGGCGCGCGGCGCGCGGATCTACGCCGAGGTCGCGGCCCACGCCACCCGCTGCAACGCCTACCACATGACGGGCCTGCGGCCGGACGGCCGCGAGATGGCCGAGGCGATCCGGCACGCGCTGGCGGACGCCCGGTGCGCGCCCGAGTCCATCGACTACGTCAACGCGCACGGTTCTGGAACGCGGCAGAACGACCGCCACGAGACCGCCGCCTTCAAGGACGCGCTCGGCGAGCACGCGTACCGGGTCCCGGTCAGCTCGATCAAATCGATGGTCGGCCATTCGCTGGGCGCCATCGGCTCGATCGAGGTGGCCGCGTGCGCGCTGGCGATCGACAACAACGTGGTGCCGCCGACGGCGAACCTGCACGAGCCCGACCCCGAATGCGACCTGGACTACGTCCCCAACGAGGCGCGCGAGCTCCGGGTGAACAACGTCCTTTCGGTCGGGAGCGGTTTCGGCGGATTCCAGAGCGCCGTCGTGCTGCGGGCCCCCGGGGTCGCGGCATGAGCACTGCCCCCATCGTGACCGGAATCGGGATCATGGCGGGGGACGGCGCCGGTGTGGAGACGCACTGGAAAGCCGTTCTCGACGGCCGCACCTGGATCCGTCCGATCCAGCGGTACGACGCGTCCCGCTACAGCGCGCGATTGGCCGGTCAGATCGTCGGCTTCGACGTCTCGAAGCATCTGCCGAGCCGTCTCATCCCGCAGACGGACAGGGTGACGCAGCTGGCGCTCGTAGCGGGCGACGAAGCGCTGGCGGACGCCGGAGTCACCGATCGCGATTACGACGACTTCGAGATGGGCGTCGTCACGTCCAACGCCTCGGCCGGCTGGGAGTTCACGCACCACGAGTTCAAGAAACTGTGGACGCAGGGACCATCCCAGGTCAGCGTGTACGAGTCGTTCGCCTGGTTCTACGCGGCGAACACCGGACAGATATCCATCCGCAACGGCATGCGCGCCGCCAGCGGGGTCCTGGTGGCCGACCAGGCGGGCGGCCTCGACGCGATCGGCCAGGCCCGCCGCAACCTGCGCCGCGGCGCCAAGCTGATGGTGACCGGCGGCCTCGACTCGGCGTTCGATCCGTGGGGGTGGCTCTCGCACGTCTCCGGCGGCGAAGTGAGCACCGCCGAGGACGTCTCGGACGCCTACCTGCCCTTCGACGCCGCCGCCCGCGGCTACGTGCCCGGCGAGGGCGGCGCGATGCTGGTGCTCGAACACGACGACCCGGAGCGTCCGCCCGCCGCCCGGTACGGACGGGTGGCCGGGCACGCCTCGACGTTCGATCCGCCGCCGGGCAGCGGGCGTCCGTCCAACCTGGCGCGGGCGATCCGGCTCGCGCTCGCCGACGCCGGGGTCGAGCCCGGCCAGGTGGACGTCGTGTTCGCCGACGGCGCGGGCGTCCCCGAGAAGGACCGGAGCGAGGCGGACGGCATCGCGGAGGTCTTCGGCCCGAGGGGCGTCCCCGTCACCGTGCCCAAGTCGGGGGTCGGACGGCTGCTCGCCGGCGGCGGTCCGCTGGACGTGGTCACCGCGCTGCTGAGCATCCGCGACGGCGTGATCCCGCCGACTCCGCACACCCGGACCGTCCCGGACGAGTACGCCGTCGACGTGGTCGTGGAACCGCGGGAGGCGAAGATCGGCGTCGCGCTCGTGCTGGCGCGCGGCCGCGGCGGCTTCAATTCGGCATTGGTGGTCACCGCCTAATCGACCGGTCACCGCCCATTCGACGGGTCACTGCCTATTCGACCGGTCACTGCCATTCGGTACCAGCGACGAATCAGACAGGAAATGGAGGACCATCATGACTGACCAGGCAACGAGCACCATTCCCAGCGGCGTCCAGGAGCAGGCCGCGATGAGCGCCAGGGCGGAGCTGCACAGCGACTCGCTGTTCAGCGAGATGATCTGGCTGCTCAGCGGCATGCCGCTCGCCGCCATGCTCCAGGCGATCGCCGAGATCGGCGTCGCCGACGAGCTGGTGGACGGCCCGCTCTCCGTGGACGAGCTGGCGGAGCGCACCGGAAGCGACCCGGACGCCCTCTACCGCATGCTCCGCGCCGTGGCGACCAGGGGCGTCTTCACCGAGACGTCGCACCGCACGTTCGCCCTCACCCAGCTCGCGCAGATCCTGCGGTCCGACCTGCCGAACTCGCTGCGCGACGCCTTCCGGATGCACGGCCAGAAGTGCATGCGGGACACCTTCGCGGAGGTCGGGCACACGCTGCGCACCGGCACACCGGCGTTCGAGTACGCGAACGGCATGCCGCTGTTCCAGTACTTCGCGCACCGTCCGGAGACCAAGGACCTGTTCGAGAGCTTCACGGGGACCGCGGCCCGGCGCATGCAGCACGCCGCGCTGGAGGGCTACGACCTGACCGGGGTGCGCAAGCTGGTCGACATCGGGGAGATGCACGGGCGCCTGCTGGCGACCATTCTGAGCCAGTACCCGGAGATGCGGGGCGTGTACGTCGACCAGCCGTTCATCGTCCCGCGCGCGGAGCAGGTGCTCGGCGAGGCCGGGGTCGCCGACAGGGCGGAGCTGGTCGGCGCGAACTACCTGGAGTCGGAACTGCCGGCCGACGCCGACGTGTACCTGCTCCCGCAGGTCCTCCACCGGATCGGCGACGAGGAGGCGATCACCCTGCTGAAGAGCATCCGGCAGGTGATGCCGCCGACCGGCCGGGTGCTGATCATCGACCCGGTGCTGCCGGAGGGCGACGTCCCGCATCTGAACAAGGTCCTGGACGCCACCATGCTCCTGCTCGGCCCGATCAGGGACCGGACGGAGGCCGAGCTCAACCGGCTCTTCGAGAAGGCCGGGCTGCGGCAGGACTCCGTGCACGGCCGCGCGCTGCCGTCGGCCGTGGTCGTCGCGACGCCGGCCTGATCCCCCAGACGCCACCGACCTGGCGCGGAAGGTGGTCGGCGAAGGTCGGATTCGCCGATCCCCCTGCAGCGGAAGGGATCGAACATGCCCGAGAAAACAGCGAGCAGCACGGTCGGGTCCGATGGCGAGGACGCCGTGCTGAGCAAGATGTGGGACTTCCACAGCGGTCTGCGCATGGGCTTCATGCTCTCCGCGATCGCGGAGATCGGCATCGCCGACGAGCTGGTGGACGGCCCGCTTTCCGTGGACGAACTGGCGCAGCGCACCGGAAGCGACCCGAACGGCCTGTACCGGGTCCTGCGGGCGATGGCGAGCAAGGGCGTCTTCACCGAGACGTCCCGCCGCACTTTCGGGCTCACCCCGCTGGCGGAGATCCTGCGGTCCGACACGTCGAATTCGCTCCGCGATGTGTTCCGCCTGCAGGGCAAGCCGTTCATGCGGAACGCCTACGCGGAGATCGGCTACTCCATTCGCACCGGAAAGCCCGCGTTCGACCATGTGAACGGCGAGGAGCTGTTCACCTACCTGTCCCGGCACCCGGAAATGAACGAACTGTTCAGCGGTGCGATGGGGAACGCGGCCGGGCAGACGCAGCAGGCCGCCATCGAGGCCTACGACCTCACCGGGGCGCGCAAGCTGGTCGACATCGGCGGCGCGCACGGGCATCTGCTCGCGTCGATCCTGGCCAAGTACCCCGACATGAAGGGCGTGGTGTTCGACCAGCCCCATGTGGTGCCCGGCGCCGAGCAGGTGCTCCGGGACGCGGGGGTCCTCGACCGGGCCGAGCTCGTCGGCGGCGACTACCGGCGGTCGGTGCCCGCGGGCGGGGACGTCTACACGATCTCGCACGTCCTTCACCAGCTGGGCGACGACGACGTGATCACCGTGCTGACGAACATCCGCCGCGTCATGTCCCCGTCCGGCCGGGTCCTGGTGATCGACCCGCTGCTCCCGGAGGGCGACGCGCCGCATCCCGGGAAGTTCATGGACATCACGATGATGGCGCTGAGCGAGGGCCGGGACCGCACGGAAGAGGAATTCATCGAGGTCTTCGAAAAGGCCGGGCTGCGGCTGAGCGAAACGGTCGGTCTGGCGTCGCCGTCGAGCGTCGTCGTGGCCGTGCCGTCCTGACGCCGGCGCACCGGCATTTGTCCCAGCAGAGAGAAACAGGGGAGATCATGAGCGACCGAATGAAATACGGCGATCTGCGGTCGATTCTCGTCGAGGCCGCCGGCTCGGTGCAGCAGCTGGACGACGGGCAGGAGATCATCGACGCCGACCTGTACGACCTCGGTTACGACTCGCTCGCGCTGATGGAGATGGCGGCGCGCATCAAGGAGCGGTTCGACGTCGACATCCCGGACGAAGAGGTGACCGATCTGCGCACCCTTCGCCACATCCTCGACCGGGTGAACTCCTCGACCGGGGCGACCGCCTGATGGAAACGGCATCGTCGGAGATTCACGCCCGTCACGAGACCGTCGTGGACGCGGCGCCGTCGACGGTCTACGAACTCATCACGGACGTCTCGCTGTGGCCGGTGATCTTCCGTCCCACGATCCACACGCGGGTGCTGGAGCGCTCGGCGGAGGGCGACCGCTTCCACATCTGGGCGACCGTGTCCGACGGCGAGGTGAACACCTGGCGGTCCCGCCGCGAGTTCGACGCGGCCGGCCTGCGGGTCACGTTCAGGCAGGACCACGACAACCCGCTGTTCGGCCTGATGGGCGGCGGCTGGACCTTCCACCCGCTCGACGGCGGCCGGACGAGGGTGGTGCTCGAGCACCGCTTCAACCCGCCGCCTGACCAGGCCGGGGCGCGCGAGCGGATCGCCCGGGAGCTGGACCACAACGGGTCGGTGGAGCTGGAGGCGCTGCGGACGGTCGCGGCCCTGCCCGGCGGTGCGGGCGCCTGGCTGCGGACGTTCAGCGAGTCGATCGAACTGGCCGGACCGGCGGAGGCCGCCCGCGACTTCGTCTGGGACGCGGGCCGCTGGCCGGAGCGGCTGCCCCACGTCGCCGGCCTCGACCTGGTGAAGGGGACGGGCGGCACGCAGGACATGACCATGCGGACGCGCGCGCCGGACGGTTCGACCCACACCACCCGGTCGATCCGGGTGCCGATGCCGGACGGCTCGATCGTCTACAAGCAGACCCGGCCACCGCGGATGCTGCTCGGGCACAGCGGATGCTGGGCGTTCCACACCGACCAGTCGGGGTCGCGGATCCGCTCCACGCACACGTTCCTGATGGACCCCGCCGGGGTGGCGGACGTGTACGGCCCGTCCGTCAAGCCGGACGAGGCGGCGGACCGCATCCGCGCCGCGCTGTCGGCCAACAGCAGGGTCACGATGGAGCACGCGTCCCGCCACGCCGCGTCGATCAGCGCGCCCCGGTGAGCACCGCCGCGCTCCGGGCCCCTCTCGGCCGGCTCCACGAGGTGGCGGACGGCGTCCACGCGTTCCTCCAGCCGCCGGGCGGCTGGTGCCTCAGCAACGCCGGCGCGATCGTCGGGCCCGACGGGCCGGTCCTGGTGGACACGGCCGCGACCAGGTCGCGCGCCGAGGGGCTGCGGGCGGCGGCCGAGGGGCTCGGGCGGGGCACCGTGCGGACCGTGATCAACACCCACAGCCACGGCGACCACGTCTTCGGGAACTGCGTCTTCGATCCGTCCGCCACGATCATCGCGCATGAGCTGACCGGGCCGGAGATGGAGGCGGTCGGCATGGGGCTGCAGACGCTGTGGCCGGACGTCGAGTGGGGCGAGCTGACCCTGCGGCCCCCGACGGTCACGTTCGCGCGGAGCATGACGCTGCTGCTCGGCGACCGGCCCGTCGAGCTGCACCACGTCGGCCCGGCGCACAGCACCGGCGACATCGTGGTGTGGGTGCCGGACGCGCGGGTGCTCTTCACCGGCGACGTGGCGCTCCCCGGCTGCACCCCGTTCTGCCTGATGGGTTCCGTCCGCGGCTCCCTCGCGGCGCTGGACCGGCTCCGCGCCTTCGGGGCGGAGACCGTGGTCGGCGGGCACGGCCGGATCAGCGGGCCCGAGGTCTTCGACGAGACGGAGCGCTACCTGCGGCGGATCCTCTACCTGGCCCGCGAGGGCGTCGCCGCGGGGATCTCGCCGCTCCAGACCGCCCGCGCCCACGGGCTCGGCGACTTCGGCGACCTGATCGACCCGGAGCGGCTGGTCGGGAACCTGCACCGGGCTTATCTGGAGATCGAGCGCCCGGAACTGCCGCTCGGTGCGGAGATCGATGTGCCCGGCGTGTTCGGAGAAATGGTCGAGTTCAACGGCGGCCGCCTGCCGGCCTGCCTGGCGTAGCCGGGAAACGACGGGCCGGAACCCAGGGTCCGAGGAAGGGGAAACGATGATGCCGGTCGACTCCCGGCAGGAGCGCACGGTGTCCCCGGCGAGGTATTACGAGCTGAGACGGTTCTACCTGGATCAGCTGGACGCCCGCGACCGGGGCCGCACCCAGGAATGGCTGGACGTCTTCGACGACGACGCGACGATGACGACCAAGGTGCTCGGTCACGGTTCGCCGGTGAAGAAGGCGGACTTCGAGCCCGCGGTCTGGAAACTGGACGCCTCGTTCCACGAGAAGGGCATCCAGCGCAGGCACTGCGTGCACGGTTTCACCTTCACCGCCCACGGCGCTCTGATCCACGCGAGGTTCTACGGGCTTTTCCTGGTCATCGACGCCGAGCGCGGCGCCTGCCTGCAGTCGGCCGCGATGATCCATGACGTGCTGCGCAGGTCCGGGACGACCTGGCGGGTCATATCCCGCGAGATAGAACGCGACGACCTCGGCCGGCTGAACGCCGGGACGCCGAGCCTGCCGGTCGGCTGAGAACACATCGGTTGAGAACACAGATGAGAGAACTCGGATGAGAGAAGGAGTCAGTCATGGGGAAAACGGTCACCTCCGCGGGCTCGGCCGTGCCGGCCGAGGTCTACAGCCGTGTCGACCAGTTCTATGCGATGCAGATGCAGGCGCTGGATGACGGCGATATCGCCGTTTGGGCCGAGACCTTCACCGCCGACGGGGTCTTCGAGTCCAATGGCCTGCCGGACCCGGTCAAGGGCAGGGAGGAGTTGACGGAACTGGGCGAGAAGACGGTGGCGCGGCTCAACGACCAGGGCGCCATCCGCCGCCATTTCGTGTTCAACGTCATTGTCGAGCCGTCGTCGGACGAAGTTCTGCGCACGACGTGCTACGTCCCGGTCTTCGACACCATCGACGGCGTGACGAACCTCACCACGAGCACCGTCATGCGCGACGAACTGGTCAGTTCGGACGGCGGCCTGCTGGTGCGGCACCGCACCGTCACGCGCGACGACCTCCTGGCGAAGTCGTGACGGGCACGACTTCCTTTCAGACGCTGGCGGCACGCTTGGACGGCGTGGCGCTGCGTCCCGGGGACGCCGGCTACGAGGATGCCCGGAGCGGCGTCCAGCGCGCGTACCTGCACGAGCCGTCGGTGGCGGTGCGGGCCGGCGGGGCGGAGGACGTGCGGCTCGCGGTCCGGTACGCCGCCGAACACGGCCACGCCGTCGCGGTGCAGGCCACGGGACACGGCCTGAACGCGCCCACCGAGGGCGGAGTGCTGATCGACACGGCGCCGATGGCCGGCGTCCGCGTGGATCCGGCGTCCCGCACGGCGTGGGCGGCGGCGGGGACGCGGTGGGAGCAGGTGATCGCCGCCGCGGCCGAGCACGGGCTGGCGCCGCTGAGCGGCTCGTCCCCCGACGTCGGCGTGGTCGGCTACACCGTCAACGGCGGGCTCGGGCTGCTGAGCCGGACGTTCGGTTTCGCGGCGGACCACGTGCGCCGGGTGGACCTGGTCACCGCCGACGGCGAGTTCCGTTCCGTGACGCCGGACGACGATGACGGCCTCTTCTGGGCCCTGCGCGGCGCCGGCGGGAACTTCGGCGTCGTCACCGGGCTGGAGTTCGACCTGTTCCCGGTCGCCCGGTTCTACGGCGGCGGTCTGTACTTCGACACCGAGCTGATCCCGGCCGTCCTGGAGACCTACCGGGAGTGGACCGGGACCGTCCCGGACCGGATGTCCTCCAGCATCGGGCTGATCCCGCTACCGGACGTGCCCGCCGTGCCTGCGCCGCTGCGCGGGCGGCACGTCGCGCACGTCCGCATCGCCTATGCCGGGACGGTCGAGAGCGGCGAGGAGCTGGTCGCTCCGCTGCGGGCGCTGGGACCGCGCCTGGTCGAGAACGTCGGCGAGATGCCCTACACCGCATCGGGAACGATCCACAACGAACCGAAGCAGCCGCGCAATTTCTACTGCGCGAACGCGATGATGAGCAAGTTCGACGCGTCGGTTCCGGGCGCCGTGCTCGACCTGGTCGGGCCCGGCGCCGAGGTGTTCGCGGTGGTGCAGTTCAACCACCTCGGTGCGGCGCTGGCGCAGCCGCCCGCGATACCGAACGCCGTGGACCACCGGGACGCGTCCCACGTGCTGCGCGTCGTGACGCTCCCCCAGGGGCCTGACCGTGATGTGGCGCACGAGACCGCGCAGACCGTGACGCAGGCCGTGGCCCCCTGGGCGCTCGGCCGCTCGCCGAGCTTCCTGCAAGGCGAGCGGGACGCCGGCGCACAAGCCCGGGAGTACTACACGCCGGCCACCTTCGACAGGCTGGCCGCGCTCAAGGCCGTTCACGATCCCGAGAACATGTTCCGCTGCAACCTCAACGTCCCTCCCGCGAAGGGCGAAGCCGCCTCTCCGGCGAAGGGCGAAGGAGTCGCTCCGGGGAAGGACGAAGACGTCTCTCCGAGTCGACCGGGTAAAAGTATTGTTATGTGAAATCCATCGGTGGATCTGATGATATGGTCGTGACTGAGGGCTATTGATCGAAACGGGGGTTTCGAGAATCTCAAGGCAAGATCTTCAGCGTTGACGGGGATTGCGGCTAAGGGGGACGGCGCCGCTATGGCGCCCCTCTCCGCCGCGCCGACGCATCTGGCCGACCGTGGCCCCGCGCGGCCACCCAACGGGGGCCGACCGTCCCCCCATCTCCACCAGCGAACGGTTGCACAACAGCGCGAAAACAGTGATCAAGAACCGGGGGA
The DNA here is from genome assembly GCF_004348735.1 of Actinomadura sp. KC06. Classification (GTDB taxonomy): domain Bacteria; phylum Actinomycetota; class Actinomycetes; order Streptosporangiales; family Streptosporangiaceae; genus Spirillospora. The sequence goes on along the minus strand of NZ_SMKT01000049.1, from coordinate 31,484 downwards.
ATCAGGTCCTGATGCGAACTTTTGGAACAACTCTGTCCAGGTGAGCTCCTGACGTCGAGCCGGCCTTCGCCGCACCGCGGCGGCGGCCTGCTCACCTTTCTCCGTTCTACGAATCGAGGAGGCTGCCGTCCTCCGGCAGAAAAGGTTCGATCCCGCACACGAGTTAGGGGAGCATGAATGGACATCCGAATTCTGGGACCGCTGGCGGTGACGCATCGCGACCGTACCGCCGTGCCGTCGGCCCGGAAACCGCGACAGGTGCTCTCGGCATTACTGCTGAGCGAAGGCGAGGTGGTGTCGACGGACGCGCTGATCAGCGAGATCTGGGACACCCGGCCGCCGAAAAGCGTGCAGACCACGTTGCAGACCTATGTGATGCAGGTGCGCAAGCACCTTTCCCGGGCGCTCCGGATTCCCGCCGCGGAGATCGCCGGCGAGGTGCTCATCACCCGGAACGGCGGGTACACGCTCGAACTGCGCGGCGCGACCGTCGACCTGTACGAGTACAGGTCGCTGGAGCGGGCCGGGATGACCGCCTTGGAGATGCGGGACGACGAACAGGCGGTCCGCATCTTCGACCAGGCCCTCGCGCTGTGGCGGGGCAGGGCGCTCGCCGACGTCGAGCTCGGCCGCGTGCTGGAGCCCGAGGTCGCCAGGCTCGAACGGTCCCGGCTGACGATCGTGGAGTCCCGCCTCGAAGCGGAGCTGCGGCGCGGTCGGCACCGCGAGTCGCTGAGCGAGCTGACATCGCTGACCGCGCGTTACAGCTACAACGAGAACCTGCACGCCCTTTACATGCTCGCGCTCTACCGTTCCGGCCTTCGGAGCAAGGCGCTGGAGATCTATCGCGAGCTGCGCGCATGGATGATCGAAGAGTTGGGAATCGAGCCGTCTCCACGACTACAGCAGTTACACCATTCCTTGCTCACCGGAGCCCCCGAGCTCGACGAACTGAGCGGCGGTTGGACGGCCAGGGCCAGAGAAGAGGAGACCGACGGCAGGCGCGAATCATCCAGGAGTTTCCAGTCGATCGAATTCGCCGCATGGTAAGTCGGGCCATCGGCGTCCGATGAGCCGGCACTCGTCCGGATGGCCGTAGAGTTTCTCCATATACCGTCGAGTTTCTCTGCATACCGACCTTGAACGCTCCCTTTCTCGCTCCCTCGCAGACATCGAACGGCCATCAGGAACACCGGAGCCCGGCTCCCCAGGGACGACTGCCTTTGCGGGCGCGGCCGCAAAGGCAGTCTTTCTCCCTATGGTGCTAGTAATTGCCGAGCCCACCGCAGACGTTCATCGCCTGGGCGGTCACCACGGCCGCGTCGTCGCTCGCCAGGTAGTCCACCATCGCGGCGACCTCTTCGGGATTGCCGTAGCGGCCCATCGGGATCTTCGTGTTGAACTTGGCGAGCACCTCGTCCTCGGACATCTTCCAGATGTTCGCGTAGGTCTCGCGCACCCGCTGGGCCATCGGGGTCTCGACATATCCGGGGCAGACGGCGTTGACGGTGACACCGGTCTTCGCCAGCTCGAGCCCGAGCGCCTTGGTGAAGCCGACGACGCCGTGTTTCGACGCGGAGTAGGGGGCGCCGAGGACCACGCCCTGCTTGCCGCCGGTGGACGCGAGGTTGATGACCCGTCCGTGGCCCAGGGCGAGCATTCCGCCGTCCGACAGGACGCGCTTGGTCACCAGGAAGACGCTGTTGAGATTGACGTTGATGACGTCGAGCCACAGCTCGTCCGGAATCTCAGCGGTGATGCCGCCGCCGCTGCGTCCGGCATTGTTGACCAGAACCGAGATGGGGCCGAAACGGTCCTTCACCGTCGTCACCAGGTGCTCGATCTGCGCGACGTCGGACACGTCGCAGCCCGTGCCGTCGGCCTGGTGGCCCGCGCTCCGGAGTCCCTCCACCGTTTTCTCGACCGCCGAGAGGTCGCGGCCGCAGATGAAGACCCGGTGGCCGCTGCGGGCCAGGCGCTCCGCCGAGGCGAGCCCGATTCCACTCGTCCCGCCCGTGATCAGCGCGACCCGGCCGTGCTCCTTTGACATCCGTCCTCCGAACGTGTTTGACGATTCCATGAGCCGGCTCGGAACACGTGCGCAATACGGGTTCGCTGAAAAGGAACCGGCGCCATGCCCTTCACTGCGGGCGGGCTCATGACGTCAATCGTCCGGTCGGCCCCTTGAACAATCGTGGAAGGCGTCTCAAGCCGCCTGCTCAAAAGTTTCTCAACCGGTTCTCAAGAGCCGGGCCTCTACCTTGAGCCTGGTAGCCGTCGAACTCGGCCGCTAATTGCCAACTCGTCCTGAACGGAGCGATCGATGACGATTCAAGAAAAGGATATCGCCGATCATGATGCGGTCATCGGTGTGCGCGAGCTCGCCCTCAACGCGGCCGGCGCCTCGGCGCTCCGGGCCGCGGTGCGCCTCGGGATCGCCGAGGAGATCGGCGACCGGCCCGTGCCGACGGAGGAGCTGGCCCGCGCCCTCAAGGTCGACGCGGAGGTACTCGGACGGCTGATGCGCGCGCTCGCGCAGCACGGCGTCTTCACCCCGACGCCCGAGGGGCACGCGCACACCTCCACGTCCCGGCTGCTCAGGGAGGACGACCCCAACAGCCTCAAGCACTACGTCCTGTGGGTCACCGAGCCGTGGACGTGGGAGCTGTGGCCGAACCTCGACGAGGCCGCCCGGAACGGGAGCGGCAAATTCGAGGAGAAGTACGGCGCTGACTTCTTCACGCACCTGCACAAGGTGTGGCCTGAGTCGGCGGAAGTGTTCAACAGGGCGCAGACCGAGCTGAGCCGATTGGCAACGAACGCGGTGGCCGAGGCGCTCGATCTGCGCGGGGTCGGCACGCTCGCGGACGTCGCCGGCGGCCACGGCTTCACCCTGGCGACACTGCTGGAGAAGAACCCGGATCTGCAGGGAATCCTGCTCGACCTGCCGCCCGTCGTCGCCGAGGCCGACAGCCGGCTCCGGGTGGGCGGATCGCTGGCCTCGCGGGCCCGGGTCATCGGCGGAGACTGCCTTCGCGAAATTCCGGTCGAGGCCGATGTCTACCTGTTCAAGAACATTCTCGAATGGGCGGACGAGAAATCCGTGACCGCACTGCGGAACGCCGCCAAGGCGGGCCGGAAGGACAGCCGGATATTCATCATCACCAACATGATCGATGGAAGTCCGGAGATCAAGTTCACCACCGGGACGGACCTGCTGTTCCTGCTGAACTCCGACGGCAGGAAGCACACGACGGAGACCATCACCGCCGTGGTGCGCCGCGCCGGGTTGAAGGTCGTGAACATGCAGCCGGTGAATTCCTACCTGCACCTCCTGGAGGCGGGCCTGCCGAATTGACCGTGCCCCCGCCGCAGGAGACAGGGAGTATCGACGAGATGTCACGCGAGAACGCCGCCTACCCCGCCACCATTCCGGAGACGACGGCTTCAGAGTGGGTGGTGTGCAGCGGCTGCGGTGCGGCGACTTACGGTAAACGCTGGCTGCGGAACTTCAAATGCTGCCTGGAATGCGGCCGCCACGACACCCTGACCGCGATGGAGCGGCTGCGGTTCCTGCTGGATCCGGGTTCGATCGAACTGCTGCGCTTCTCGATCGCCCCGGCCGACCCGCTCGGCTTCTCCGACAGCAAGCCCTACGGCCGCCGGATGGACGACGCCCGGGCCCGCACGGGACTGCCGGAGGCGGTGGTGGGCGCGGCCGGTGAGATCGACGGCAGCCCGGTGGTGGTCGCGTGCATGGACTTCCGGTTCCTCGGCGGCAGCCTCGGCTCGGTCGTCGGCGAGGTCATCACCAGGATCGGGGACGTCGCGCTGGCCCGCCGCACACCGTTGCTGCTGGTCACCACGTCCGGCGGAGCGCGGATGCAGGAGGGCGCGCTGTCGCTGATGCAGATGGCCAAGACCAGCGCCATGCTCGCCCGGCTGGACGAGGCCGGCCTCCTGACGATCTCCCTGATCACCGATCCGACGTTCGGCGGGGTGGCGGCCTCGTTCGCCACGCTGTGCGACGTCACGATCGCCGAGCCGCGCGCCCGGCTGGGATTCGCGGGCCGGAGGGTCATCGAGCAGACCATCAAGGAGACCCTGCCGTCCAACTTCCAGACGGCGGAGTTCCTGCTGGAGCGCGGGTTCATCGATCTCATCGCCCCGCGCGACGGGCTCCGCGCCGAACTGGCGAAGCTGCTGCGATCCGGGCGGCCCGGACGCACCGAACCTCCCCGCAGGCCAGAACCAGTGCGGCTGCGCGCCCACACGAGCGACCCCGACGAGATCGACGGGTTCGTGGTGCGCGACCCGGCGCGGCTGCCCGACGAGGATCCGCACGGCATGGTCCGGCGGGCCCGGCGGATCGAGCGGCCCACCACGCTGGACTACGCCGCCCTGCTGCTGGAGGAGTTCCGGGAGCTGGCGGGCGACCGGGTGTCCGGCGACAGCCCGGCCATCGTGGGCGGCCTCGGACGTCTCCACGGACGCCCCGTCATGCTGATCGGCCACCAGAAGGGGCACGATCCGGCCGAGCTGGCCCGCCGGAACTACGGCATGCCGCTCCCGGCGGGCTACCGCAAGGCGGCCCGGCTGATGCGGCTCGCCGCCAAGCTGCGCGTCCCGGTGGTCACGCTGATCGACACCCCCGGCGCCTATCCCGGCCGGCAGGCCGAGGAGCAGGGGCAGGCCACCGCCATCGCGGAGAACCTCAAGCTGATGGCGCAGCTCCCGGTGCCGGTGATCGCGGTGGTCACCGGGGAGGGCGGCAGCGGCGGCGCGCTCGCCCTCGCCGTGGCCAACCGGGTCCTGATGTGGCAGGACGCGGTCTACTCCGTGATCAGCCCCGAGGGGTGCGCGGCGATCCTGTGGCAGGACCCCGCCGAGGCGGGACGCGCGGCGGCGGCGCTCAAGCTGCGGTCGCGGGATCTGCTGGAGCACGGCGTGGTGGACGGCGTGCTGCTCGAACCGTCCGGCGGGGTCGACGCCGATCCGGTGGAGGCCGCGCGGCGGCTCGGGCTCGCGATCTCGGCGTTCCTGGACGACCTCGACGGGCTGGGCGACGCCAAGCTGCGCGCCGACCGCCACGCGCGTTTCGCGCGCTACGGAAGCGAGTTCGTCACCTCCGCCGATGAGTACGCCCCGGAATGGGAGGCGTCGTGACCACCGTCCACCCCGACTCCGCCACCGCCCCCAACACTGACCCCGGCCCCGGCGAGATCGTCCTGCTGGAGCAGGTGCGGGACGCGGTGGCGACGCTCCTCGCCGAGCTCCCCGGCGCACCGGAACGGCTGCGGATAAGGGCCGGGGACATCGAACTGGAGCTGGACTGGGCCCCGCCGTCTCCCGCTCCTACCGCGCCTGCTCCGGGGCCGCCCCCGTCCGGCCCCGGAGCGAACCCGGCCGAATCCAGCGATGCGGCCGGCACCGGGTCGTCCGCCGGCGCCCGCGTCACCGCGCCGACCGTCGGGACGTTCTACCGCTCCCCCGAACCGGGAGCGGAACCGTTCGTCCAGGTGGGCGACCGGGTGAAGCCCGGTCAGCAGGTGGCGATCCTCGAGGTGATGAAGCTGATGATCCCCGTCGAGGCCGATCTCGACGGGGTGATCACCGAGGTGCTGGCCGAAGACGGGCAGCCCGTCGAGTACGGCCAGGCCCTCTTCGGGATCGACCCGGGGGCCTGAGCGTGTTCGACAAGATCCTCATCGCCAACCGGGGCGAGATCGCGCTGCGGGTGATCCGTGCCTGCCGCGACCTCGGGGTCCGCACCGTCCTGGCGCACTCGGCCCGCGACGCCGACAGCCTCCCGGCCCGGCTGGCCGACGAGACGGTGTGCGTCGGGCCGCCCGCGGCCAAGCGCAGCTACCTCAACGCCGCCGCGATCTTGCAGGCCGCCGTCAGCACGGGCGCGCAAGCCGTCCATCCCGGCTACGGCTTCCTGTCCGAGGACGCCGACTTCGCCGACGCCTGCCGATCCACAGGGATCACCCTCATCGGCCCGCCGGCCGGCGTCATGGCCGTGCTCGGCAGCAAGGTGAGCGCCCGGAGGCTCATGTCGGACGCCGGGCTGCCGCTGTTGCCGGGCGCCACCGAGCCGCTCGACCTGACCGCCGCCACCGAACTCGGCGAGCGCATCGGCTTCCCGCTGCTGATCAAGGCGGCGGCCGGGGGCGGCGGCCGGGGCATGGGCGTGGCGCGGGACGCCGCCACGCTGCCGGACGTCTTCCGCTCCACGCAGGCCGCCGCCGCCACGCTGTTCGGCGATCCCCGGGTCTACGCGGAGCGCTACCTCACCCGCGCCCGTCACGTCGAGGTGCAGGTCCTCGCCGACCGGCACGGGAACGTCCTGCACCTCGGGGAGCGGGACTGCAGCCTGCAGCGCCGCCACCAGAAGCTCGTCGAGGAGTCCCCGGCGCCCGCGCTGCCGGACGGCCTCGTCACCCGGATCCGGGACGCCGCCGTCACGGGCGCGCGCGCCGCCGGCTACGAGGGCGCGGGCACGTTCGAGTTCCTCGTGGAGTGCGCGGGCGAGGCGAGCGAGTTCTACTTCATGGAGGTCAACTGCCGGATCCAGGTCGAGCATCCGGTGACCGAGATGGTCACCGGCGTCGACCTCGTCGCCGAGCAGATCCGCGTCGCGGCGGGCGAGCGGCTGCGCCTGACCCAGCGGGACGTCGTGCTGAACGGGACGGCGATCGAGTGCCGGATCAACGCCGAGGACCCGCGCCGCCAGTTCGCCCCCACCCCTGGGGTCCTCACCGAGCTGAGCCTGCCCGCGGGCCCGTTCATCCGGGTCGACACTCACGCCCACCCCGGATACCTGATCGCCCCGGAGTACGACTCGATGATCGCCAAGATCATTTCCTGGGCGCCCGACCGGGACACCGCGATCGCCCGCATGCGCCGCGCCCTGGGCGAGACGTCGGCGCGCGGCGGCGGCGTCCACACCACGGCCGGGTTCCTCGACGAGCTGATCGACTCTCCCGAGTTCCGCTCGGCGACGCACACCACGGCCCACGTCGACGCCCTCACCGAAGCGCGGGCCGCCACCTGACGGTCAGTACGAGGACGACGGCCGGGGCCGGACGAGCCCGGTCTGGTAGGCGATGACGACCAGCTGCGCGCGGTCGCGGGCCTGCAGCTTCGTCATGGCCCGCTGGACGTGGGTGCGCGCGGTCAGCGGGCTGATGACCAGCTCGCGGGCGATCTCCGCGTTGGACCTGCCCTCGGCCGCCAGGACCATGACCTCGCGTTCCCGTGCGGTGAGGGCGTCCAGCCGCGCGACGTCCTCGGCGGGCGCGTCGTGTTCGGCGGTGGCGAGGAACCGGGTGATCAGCGCGCGGGTGGCCGTGGGCGACAGGAGCGCGTCGCCGGCGGCGATGGTGCGGATGCCGTCGAGCAGCGCGTCCGCGGAGACGTCCTTGCCGAGGAACCCGCTGGCGCCCGCGCGCAGGGCCCTGGCCACGTACTCATCGGTCTCGAACGTCGTGAGGATGAGGACGCGGGTGGCGGACAAACCCGGATCGGCGCAGATGGCGGTCGTGGCGTCGAGGCCGTTGGTGCGGGGCATCCGGATGTCCATGAGGACGAGGGTGGGGTTGTGGGCGCGGGTCAGCGCGAGCGCCTCGTCGCCGTCGGCGGCCTCCCCGACCACCTCCATGTCGGGGTTGGCCTCGATGAGCATCCGGAAGGTCGCGCGCAGCAGCTCCTGGTCGTCGGCGAGGAGGATGCGGATGGTCACGGTCGCTCTCGATCGGAGGTCAGAGCCGGATGGGGGTCAGAGCCGGATCGGCAGTTCGGCGACGACGGTGAACCCGCCTCCGGGGAGGGGGCCGGCGTGGAACCGTCCGCCCGCGGACCGGGCGCGCTCCCGCATGCCGACGATACCGAAGCCGTCGTCCGGGCTCTCGGGGGTCGGCGTCGTGGGCCCGGCGGCGTTGGCGACGGTGATGGTCAGCCGGTCCTCGGCGTAGGCCAGCCGGACGGACGCGTTGCTTGTGGTGGCGTGCTTGGTGACGTTGGTGAGGGCCTCCTGCAGGATGCGGAACGCGGTCAGATCCACGCCGGGCGATAGTTGCCGCTCCTCCCCCTCGACGGTGACGTCGACGTCCAGCCCGGCGGAGGCGAACGCGGCGGTGAGCTCCGGCAGCCGCGCCAGCCCGGGGGTCGGTTCGAGCGGGGAGCTCGTGTCGTCCGGCTGCCGCAGGAGGCCGACGGTGGCCTTGAGCTCGCGCAGCGCGGCGGACGTGGTGCCGGTCAGGTCGGCGAGGATCTTCTGCACCTGATCGTCATGGTGTCCGCGGGCCAGGTAGGCCGCCGCGCCCGCCTGGGCGTTGGCCAGGGACATGTGGTGGGCGACGACGTCGTGCAGTTCGCGGGCGATGCGTGCGCGCTCCTCGGTGACGCGCTGGCGGGCCACCTCCTCGCGGTGCCGCTCGGCGTACTCCGCGCGTGCCGTGACGGCGGCCAGGTAGTCGTGCCGGAGGCGGGTGTACTCGGCCAGCGCGACCGGCAGCAGGAGGAACAGGACGGGGTTCAGGACGGCCAGCGGCCACGGATAGCCGTACTCGTCCCCGACCAGCGCCGACACGGCGACCGCCGCCGTAGACGCCGCGTAGTACACGCGAGTGGTCGTCCCGGGAACGCGTACGGCCAGTTCGTAGAGCGCGACCATGACCGGGGCCAGGAGCACCGGCGTGATGAGGTAGCCGAACCCGCCCGCCGCGCTGGCGCCGACGACCGTGAGCACGACCACGGTGCGGGGATGGCTGCGCCGCCACAGCAGCGCCAGCGCGCCGACCACGGTCAGCGGGACGGCCGACCGCCAGCTCAGCGCGTCGGTGTCGGACAGGTCGCTGTTGAGCATCGCCGGGCCGGACGCGGCGCAGATCATCAAGAGGGTGATCGCCGCGTCGACGATGCCGGGGTGGTCCTTGGCGTAGTGGCGCCAGCTGATCGTCATGGCACGCTCCGGGGCGTCGCGGCGTCATCCCGTCCGTCGACCGGCGGTCGGCACCACGGTACCTACGGGGGCAGCGATACCGTGGTGCCGACGAGTGAGGGCCTCGCCTTCGAGATCGAGGCGCGGCAGCAGCCGGTCCAGCCAGCGCGGCAGCGTCCACGCCCGCTCACCGAGCAGGGCGAGGAAGGCCGGCACGAGGGCCATGCGGACGACGAAGGCGTCGAAGAGGACGGCGGCGGTCAGGCTGAACCCGATCATCTTGATCATGGCCAGGTCGGCGCCGACGAACCCGGCGAACACCGCCATCATGATCAGCGCGGCGGCGACCACGACCCGGGCGCTGTGCCGGAAGCCGGTGACGACCGCGTCGCCCGCGGACTCGCCGTGGGTGTGCGCCTCCCGCATCCGGGAGACCAGGAACACCTCGTAGTCCATGGCCAGCCCGAAGATGATGCCCACCAGCACGATCGGCATCATGCTGATGATCGGGCCGGTCTGCTGGAGGCCGATCAGGTCGGCGGCCCAGCCCCACTGGAAGACGGCGACGACCGCGCCGAGCGAGGCGAGCACGGACAGCAGGAAGCCGAACACGGCCTTGAGCGGCACGAGCAGCGAACGGAAGATCACCAGAAGGAGCAGGAAGGCCAGGCCGAGCACGACCCCGAGATACGGGATGAGGGCGCCCGGCACCTTCTGCGCGACGTCGATGTCCACCGCCGTGGTCCCGCTGACGAGGAACGCCGCTCCGGTGCCGGCCTGCGTCGCGGACCGTCCGTCCCGGATGTGCTGGACGAGGTCCTTGGTCTTCTCGCTCGTGGGGGCGGTGGACGGCGTCGCGGTGAACAGCGCGGTGTCGCGCGCGGGGTTGAACCGGGGCGGGGACACGGCCACCACTCCCGGCGTCGCGTCGATCCTGCCCGCGATGGTCTTCACGGCCGTCCGCGGATCGCCCGCGCCTCGGGCGTCCACCACGATGGTCAGCGGCCCGTTGAAGCCGGGCCCGAAGCCCTTCGCGAGCGCGTCGTAGGCCCGGCGCTCGGTCGTCTCGGTGGACTTGGCCTCGTCCCCGGGCATGCCCAGCTGCAGGCTCGCCACCGGCACCGCGAGCACCACCAGGCCGGCGACCGAGGCGAGCAGCACGACCACGGGCCGCCGCCGGACGAACCGCGCCCACCGCGTCCCCGCGTTGTCCTTCGTTCCTTCCGAGGGGACCGCCGGACGGCGGACGCGGCGCGCGAGAACGGCGTCCGGAAAGAAGGCCAGCAGCGCGGGGACCAGCGTCAGCGCGATGAGCACGGCGACCACGACCGCCCCTGCGGCGCTCAGCCCCATCCTCGCCGCCGTCGGGATGCCGACCAGCGTGAGCCCGGCCAGCGTGATGACCACGGTCAGCCCGGCGACGACCACCGCCGACCCCGCCGTCCCCACGGCCAGGCCCGCGGCCTCCTGGGCCGGGTGCCCCTTGCCTCGTTCCTCGCGATAGCGGGACACGACGAACAGGGCGTAGTCGATGCCGACCGCGAGCCCGAGCATGATGGCCAGGGTGCTGCTGGTGGTGGACAGCCCGAACGCCTCACCGACGCTGAGGATCGTGAGCATGCTGATGCCGACGCCGAGTATCGCGGTCAGCAGCGGCAGCCCCGCGGCCACCAGCGAACCGAACGTGATCAGCAGCACCAGCGCGGCGAGCATGACGCCGACGACCTCGCTGAGCCCGCCGACCTTGGGCTTGTCGGCCAGCACCGGCCCGCCGACCTCCACCGTCAACCCCGCCGACCGCGCCCGCTCGACGGCGCCGCGCAGGTCCTCCTTGGCGGCCACGGAGAGATCGTTCTTCGACGCCGTGTACTGGACCGTCGCATACGCCGTCGACCCGTCCTTGCTCACCGCCCGCGATTGGAACGGCCCGACCGCCGCGGCGACCTGCTCTCCCCGCGACGCCTCGCTCACCAGCCGCTCGATGACCGCGCGGTTGGCGGCGTCGGTGACGCGCTGCCCCTCGTCCGCGACGAACACGATCCGGGCGGTCGCGTTCTCGGCCCCGCCGGGAAACCGCTGCTCCATGAGGCCCAGCGCGTCACTGGCCTCGATGCCGGGCATGACCCCGGAGTCCTCCGGCAGCTCCGACGCGGTCGTCGACGCGAAGCCCACCCCGCACAGGACGGCCACCCACACCACAACGACCCACCAACGCAGCCGTGCGGCAAGGCGACCTAGGCGGTAGAGAAACAGAGCCACGGGACAGAGGCCTCCACATCGGAATCGGTTGCCCCAACCCTCGCCCGTCCGCCACCTCTCCGTCGTCGTGCACCTGCCGACACCTCACCTACTCAATTCGCAGTACACGGGCTGACGGCGAGCCGTCTACCGGGGGTCGGTAGGTGGTTCTGCGTCGCCGTCTGCCGAGGTGGTTTCGGTGGGGGTGTAGAGGACGTCGCGAGCCTGTTCGGCGGCGCGGATGAGGCTCTCGGTAACGAAGTCGAGGAAGCGGGCGGCGTTCTCGAGGCGGGTGGCCGCCGGGGTGCCGGGACGGAGGACGGCGACGCCCTGGCGCGCGGCCTCGGCGAACTGGTCGTTGGAGCGGGTGCCGCGGACGATCGACTGGTACCACAGGTCGTCGTCGACGACGTAGCGCTCGCGGCGGTGTTCGTCGCGGCGGCGGCGGACGAGCTCCAGGTTCTCCAGGAACGCGATCGCCTTGGAGATGGACGCCGGGCTGACCTGGAGCCGCTGGGCGAGTTCGGACGCGGTGAGGCTGCCCGAGTCGGTGGTGTAGAGGCAGGCCAGCACCCGGGCCATCATCTTGGGCAGGCCCGAGGCCATGAAGACGGTGGTGAGCGTCTCGGCGAACTCGCGCACGGCCTCGGCGTCACGTCCGTAGGGCTGCGCCGTCGCCTGCGTCTCCCGGGGCGCGGCCTGCCCGCGCCGGTGGGCGCGGCGTTCGGTGGCGCGGTGGGCCAGGTCGGCGCGGTAGGCGGTGGGGCCGCCGTTGCGCATCACCTCACGCGTGATCGTCGAGGTCGGACGGTCGAGGCGGCGCGCGATCTCGGCGTAGGGGAGGTTGTCGGCCAGCCCCAGCGCGATCTGCCGGCGGTCCTGCTGGGTGAGCCTGCCTCCGGGCATTCGCGATCTCCTCATCGATCCTTCGTGGCTGTGCGCGACGCGTCCACCATAGCGTTAACCACCAATCCATTGCAACGAGACAACGCTCAACGTTGCATTACTCGCGAGGATCGTTGCAATGATTTCAGTGCCACTACCTGTATAGATGCTGATTCAGTGCAACGTCTGCGTTGCAGGGACTTGGAATGCAACGTAGCGTTTCCAACATCAGAAACAGCGAGCGCAAGGGAGAGCACGATGCAGACCTTCCCCACCCCGGCCCCGATCTCCGCCGTCGTGGACATCCCCGCCGGACGCGTCCAGATCATCGCCGCGGACCGGGCCGACACCGCGGTCGAGGTCCGGCCCGCGAACGCCGCCAAGGGCCGCGACGTGAAGGCGGCGGAGCAGACCGCGGTCGAATACGGCGACGGCGTCCTGCGGATCACGGCGTCGGCCGGGAAGGGGGCCTTCGGGCCGTCCGGAGCCGTCGAGGTGACGGTCAAGCTGCCCGCCGGTTCCCGGGTCGAGGCGACGACGTCCGGCGCCGAGCTCCGGACCGTCGGCCGCCTCGGCGACCTCGCCTTCGAGGGCGGCTACCGCCACATCAAGATCGACGAGGCCGCGGGCGTCCGGCTCACCGCGCTGGACGGCGACGTCGAGATCGGCCGCCTGAACGGCCCCGCGGACATCAGCACCCAGCGGGGCGACATCCAGATCGCCGAGGCCACGGGCGGGACGGTCGTGCTGCGCACCCTGTCCGGCGACATCTCGGTCGCCGCCGCCGCGGGCGTCTCGGCCGCCCTGGACGCCGGCACCTCCTACGGACGCGTCAGCAACGCCCTCAAGAACGACGGCGCCACCGTCCTCGACATCCGCGCCACCACCTCCCACGGCGACATCACCGCCCGCAGCCTCTGAAGGAGCAGAACCATGACGAACCTGGCCATCGCGGCGACCGGGCTGCGCAAGTCCTATCCCGGCAAGGACGGCGACAAGGTCGTGCTCGACGGCATCGACCTGGCCGTCCCCGAAGGAACGATCTTCTCGCTGCTGGGGCCCAACGGCGCGGGCAAGACGACCACCGTCCAGATCCTGTCCACCCTGATCGGCGCGGACGGCGGCCAGGTCCAGGTCGCGGGACACGACCTGACCCGCCAGGCCGACGACGTGCGCGGCGCGATCGGCGTCACCGGGCAGTACTCGGCCGTCGACAAGCTGCTCACCGGCGAGGAGAACCTCCTCCTCATGGCAGACCTCAAGCACCTGCCCCGGCGCGACGGCAAGCGCAAGGCCGCCGAGCTGCTGGAGCGCTTCGACCTGGTCGACGCGGCCCGCAAGCCGGCCGGCGCCTACTCCGGCGGCATGCAGCGGCGGCTCGACCTGGCGATGACGCTGGTCGGCGATCCCCGCCTGATCTTCCTGGACGAGCCCACCACCGGGCTCGACCCGCGCAGCCGCCGCACCATGTGGGGCATCGTCCGCGACCTCGTCGCGGGAGGCACCACCATCTTCCTGACCACCCAGTATCTGGAGGAGGCCGACCAGCTCGCCGACCACATCGCCCTCCTCGACCACGGACGGCTGATCGCCGAAGGCACCGCCGACGAGCTCAAGCGCCTCATCCCCGGCGGGCACGTCTCGCTGCGGTTCACCGGCGACGACGCGCTCGACGCCGCGCTCGCCGCGCTCGGCCGGGGCTTCGTGGACCCGTCCGACGACGACCGGCTCACGCTGCAGGTCCCGTCCGACGGCGGCGTCGCGTCACTGCGCGACCTGCTCGCCCGGCTGGACGCGGCGGGCGTCGAACCGGCCGGCCTCAGCGTCCACACCCCCGACCTCGACGACGTCTTCCTCACCCTCACCGGCCAGAACGAGCTCACCGGCCAGAACACGGAGGCCCTCCGATGAGCACCCTCCCCCTCGCCGCCCGCGACTCGTCCACGATGGTCCGGCGCCAGCTCAAGCGGCTGCTGCGCTACCCGTCCATGACCGTGCAGCTGCTGGTCACGCCCGTCGTCCTCCTGCTCCTGTTCGTCTACGTGTTCGGCGGGGCGCTCGGAGCGGGCATCGGCGGCGGCCGCGACACCTATGTCGACTACGTCGTGCCCGGCATCCTGCTCATGGCCGCGACGATGGCCGCGACGGGAACCGCCGTCATGGTGGCCACCGACATGACCGAGGGCATCATCGCCCGCTTCCGCACCATGCGGATCTCCCGGGCGTCGGTCCTCACCGGCCATGTCGTCGCCAGCGTCGTCCAGCAGCTTCTCGGCATGGCCGCCGTCATCGGCGCCGCCCTGGCGATGGGCTTCCGTCCCAACGCGACCGCCGTCGAATGGCTGGCCGCCACCGGACTGCTCACCCTGTTCGTGGTCGCCGTCACCTGGCTGTCGGTCGCCCTCGGCTTGAAGTCCCCGACGCCCGAGGCGGCGAGCAACGCCCCGATGCCCCTGGTCTTCCTGCCCTTCCTCGGCAGCGGCTTCGTCCCGACCGACTCCATGCCCACCGTCCTGCGCTGGTTCGCCGAGTACCAGCCCTTCACCCCGGTCATGCAGACCGTCCGTGGCCTTCTGCTCGGCACCCCGATCGACGACAACGCCGTCATCGCCATCGCGTGGTGCGCCGGCATCGGCGTCGTGTCCTACCTCTGGGCCAAGCGCACCTACAACAAGTCCTGACCATGAACCGGCCGGACAGGGCCGTCAGACCGATCGGTCTGACGGCCCTTCACGCCGGTCAGCGTCCTGACCAGCGGCCTGCGTTTCTCGTGGAGCTTTCAGAGAGTTCTGATGTCCGCCTCAGGTGAACGCGTGTCGACGATCAACTTACGCGAATACGTGAGGAATGGGACATATCGGGATGGATACCCTGATAGCGTCCTCGGGTCGCGGGAATCTCTGCAATCCACGCTTCCTGGTTGAGGCGTTGTGCCAGCCTAAGACACGAACTGTACCCATCCGAGTACGTATTACTCAGTAGCGTGAACTTCACCGTCGAGGCACTGAGGACGCCGATGCCTGACTACTTCGAACCAGCTGCCGAGGCCGAGCACCGCGGTGCCCGGCAAAACGGCAGGTCAATGACCCATGGCACGCGTCGGCAGGGAAGTATACGCACCTATCACCTGTCCATTTCCGTGCTTCCCGCGACCATTGTGGGCCTGCTCGGGGTCGCCGCCGTGATCGTCCTGTACAGCGGTCACACCGTGTCCGAGCAGACACGGCTGGTGCTGGCCGCGGCGGCGGTGGGGGCCGCGATCACCATCGGGGCCGCCGTCGTGGCGGCGGACGCCACCACCCGGCGGGTGCACCGGCAGCACGCGCAGTCGGCCGTCCGCGACCGCGACAACATCCTGTGGCGGCTCGGCGAGCTCGGGTCCCTGGTCGCCCACGGCCGACGCGACCTGCAGAAGCTCTCCGCCGCGCTCATCGCCGGTGAGAAGGCCGCGCCGCGCGGCGAGGACTACCCGGCGCCCGACACCGCCGATCCCGTCATCCTGCTCGCCTACGAGCTGCGGAAGGCGCAGAGCGAGGCGTGGAACGCCGTGGTCGCCGCAGCGGCCCGCGAGCCCGCCGGGAGCGCCGGGCAGCGCGTCGGCGTCTTCGTCAACCTCGCCCGCCGGATGCAGTCGCTGTCGCACCGCGCCATCCAGGGGCTGGACGAGCTGGAGAACCAGGTCGAGGACCCCGACCTCCTCAAGGGCCTGTTCAAGGTCGACCACCTCACCACCCGGACGCGCCGCCAGGCCGAGAGCCTCGCCGTGATCGGCGGCGCCGCGTCCCGCCGCCGCTGGACGAAGCCGGTGAGCGTCTACGAGGTGCTGCGCTCGTCCATCGCCGAGGTGGAGCACTACAACCGGGTCAAGGTCGTGCCGCCCATCGAGGGCAGCCTGCACGGCAGCGCCGTCGCGGACATCGTCCACCTGCTGGCCGAGCTCATCGAGAACGCCACCAAGTTCTCCCCGCCGAACACGCAGGTGCTGATCCGCGTCGAGATGGTCAGCGCAGGGCTGGCCATCGAGGTCGAGGACCGCGGCATCGGCATCCCGCGGGGGGACCAGCGCCGGCTGAACGAGCTGCTCGCCGACCAGGAGCGGGCCGACACCGAGGAGCTGCTCAAGGACGGGCGCATCGGGCTCCTCGTGGTGTCCGCGCTCGCCCGCCGCCACAAGGTCCGCGTCCAGCTCCAGGGCAACGTCTACGGCGGGACGCAGGCCGTCGTCGTCGTGCCCAAGGAGCTGGAGGGCAGCCAGGCCGAGGCCGAGGAGGCCGCCGAGGAGAAGCGCCGGGCGGAGGCGGCGCAGGCGCGGGCGGCCCGCCCGCCCGCCGCCACGACGACGGCGCGGGTGGCGGAACCCGCCGCCGGCTCCGTGCAGAGCGCAGGCTCCCTGCCAAGCGCCGGGACGGGGCCGCAGCTGGCGCTGAACGACCGGGACGTCCTCGGCGTCGGACCGGTCGCCGTGGAAGGTCAGGTCCGCCGCCCGCACCGTCCCGCGCACGCGCGGCCGTCCACGCCCACCGCGGATGCGTCGGACGTGCCGAACCCGCCGGACGTCTCGACCGGCCCGCTCCCGGTCGTCGACCAAGGTCTCGACACCTCCGCGCCGGCCTCCGGACCCGCCGCGTCCGGACCCGCCGCGTCCGTTCCGGACGCCGCCGAGCCCGCCGCTCCGGGGAACGGCGGGGCGCGGCCGCCGTTGCCGCAGCGGCAGGCGCAGACGCACCTTCCGCCCGAACTGGCGGACGCCCCGGTCTTCCAGCAGGACGACCCGGACGAGGAAGTCGAGCACAACCCCGGATTGATGGCGGCGTTCCAGAAGGGCATCCGCAGCGTCCAAGAGGACGACGGCGCCGCGGACGGCCAGGACAGCGCGAGTTGACGAATCAACACGAATGGTAAGGAGCGTCCATTGAGTGCTGTCTCCCCGAACCAGGCTCAAGATCTTGCTTGGCTGTTGCGGGGGCTGAGCGAGGAGGTTCCGGTCATACGCGGCAGCGTGCTGCTGTCCTCCGATGGCCTGCTGAAAGCCGCCCACGGCTTCGACCGCGCCAGCGCGGAGCAGTTGTCCGCGCTCGCGTCGGGATTCTTCTCGATCGCGCGGAGCACCGGAATGAAGTTCGACGACAGCAACGAGGTGCGGCAGGTGGTGGCGGAGCTCAAGTCCAGCCAGCTGTTCATCTCCTGGGCCGGATTCAATTCGGTGCTGGCGGTGCTGGCGAAAGCGGACGCCGACCCGTCCGTCGTCGGCTTCGAGATGGCGCGGCTGATCAAGGCCGTCCGGCCCTTCCTGCACACCGCCGCGCGGTCGGCGGCGACCGTGCCGGGCGACCGGAACCGAATGCCATGACGGCGGGCGACGAGGAGGTATGGGTCGACGACAACGCCGGCCCCCTGGTACGCCCGTACACGGTGACCGACGGCCGCACCCGTCCGACCGTCGAGCTGGACCTGCTGTCCCTTGTGGTGGCGGACGGCGTCCTCCCCCCGGCCCTGGACCCGGAGCACGCCGAGGCGTTGGAGCTGTGCCGCACGCCCACGTCCGTCGCCGAGGTCGCGGCGCATCTGCGGCTCCCCGTCGCGGTCACCAAGATCCTGCTCGCCGATCTGATGGACCACCGGGCGATGATCAGACAGGCGGCGCACACCGCGGCAGATCCCACCGACCGAGCCCTTTTGGAGAAACTGCTCGATGGCCTACAACGAGCCTGAGACGGCCTACGACGAGCCTGTGGTGCCTTCCACGCAGGTCAAGATCCTCATCGCGGGCGGGTTCGGCGTCGGGAAGACGACGTTCGTCGGCTCGGTGAGCGAGATCGAACCGCTGAGCACCGAAGAGCTCATCACCTCGGCCAGCGTCGGCATCGACGACCTGGGCGGCGTGGCGGAGAAGTCCACCACCACCGTGGCGCTGGACTTCGGCCGGATCACGTTCGACCAGCACGGGATCGTCCTCTACCTGTTCGGGACGCCCGGGCAGCGGCGCTTCTGGTTCCTGTGGAACGAGCTGTCCGCGGGCGCGCTGGGCGCCGTCGTGCTCGCCGACACGCGCCGCCTTGAGGACTGCTTCGAGGCGGTCGACTTCTTCGAGAACCGGGGAACCCATTTCCTCGTCGCCGTGAACGAGTTCGACGCCGCCTTCCGCTATGACCCCGACGAGGTGCGCTCCGCTCTCGGCCTCGACCCGCGCGTGCCGATCGTGCTGTGCGACGCGCGGGACCGCTCCTCCGCCATCACGGTGCTGCGCGCTCTGGTGCGGCACCTTCTCACCGCCGCCTCCGCCACGTCCGCCGCCTCCAACTCCGTCTGACGCAGAACAGCCACATATGGAGCATCCCGTGACTCACGACTCGCTGTACGAACCGCCCGGCCACCGCCTGACCCCCGTCGACCCCGAGGTGCCCCAGCGGATGGCGCGGCTGCGCGAGCTCGGCCTCGGGCAGGGGCCGGACGGCGAGCTCGACGCCCTCGCCCGCGACCTCGCCGAGACCGCCCGGCACCTCGTCGGCTCCGAGCACCCGCCGTTCGCGATGGTGAACTTCGTCACGGACCAGCAGTACCTCGGCGGCCTGTACGCCCCGGCGGTCCCGGGCGCGGACCCGGCGAGCGCCGTCGAGCTCGGCCGGGAGGTTCCGCTCGACCACGGGTACTGCCCGCACGTCGTCGTCCGGCGGAAGGCGCTCGTCCTGGACGACGTGTGCGACTACCCGCGGTTCGCCGGGAACCCGGTCGTCGACAAGCTCGGCATCCGCACCTACGCGGGCGCCCCGCTCATCGACCGGACGGGCACCGTCCTCGGGACGATCTGCATCATCGACCGGGAGCCGCGGCCGTGGGGCCACCCCGGGCTCAACCTGATCAAGGAGCGGGCGGCGGACCTCATGCAGATGATCCGCCGCCGCGAGGGGCTGCCGGGCTAGTCGCCGGAGCACAGCCGGGCTGGTCGCCGAGGCGCTGCCGGGCTGGTGGCCGAGGGGCCGCCGGGCTAGTTCAGCGTCGGGCCGCCGAGCACGCCCGCGGACAGCAGCTCGAACTCGGTGGCGACGCCGGCGATGTCGGCCTTGAGGAACTCGATCGCCGTCCGGGCCGCGCGGGGGTCGGCACCGGTCTCGGCAGCCCACCGCATGACCCGGCCGATCGCGAACGCGTAGGCGATCGCGCGGCCCGCCAGGACAAGGTGCTCCTGGCGCAGGTCCCGGTCGAGGAAGTTCAGATCCAGCCCGTGCGCGGTGACCGCGGACGCGGTGAGCGGCCACTCGGCCAGGAACCGGCTCAGCGCGCGGCCGTCGGTCCTGGCGAGGCAGTACTCCGTGAGCTGCTGGCTGAGCAGGTCGTTGGTGCCGTCGAAGATGGTGTAGACCCGGGCGTCGAGGAACGCCTGCGCGGAGATGTTCGTCGGCGACCCGCTGCGGTACCCCTCGCCGCCGACGAGCTGCTGGTAGTGGTGCGCCGAGCTCAGCATCCGCTCCGTGGCGACCGTCTTGATGGCCTGGACGGCCGGGAACGAGCCGATCATCTCGTCCTTCATGTTCAGCGCGGTCCGCAGGTGGTGGTTGAGGGCCGAGCAGACGGTGTAGGACGCGTCGATGGCCGCCAGCCGGTAGCGGACGAACCGGATCGCCGACTGCGGGCCCGGGCCGATCCGGCGGCGCTCGGCGTACGCGTGCGCCTCTCGGCTGATGCGGCGCAGGAATCCGCAGCCCATCGCCGCCATCATCGCCCGCGACGCCATGAGCATCTCCACCATCGGGCGCAGGGTCCGCCCGTCCGCCGCGATCCGCCGGTGCCGGGGGACGACCGCGTCGATCTCGTTGAGCCCGTAGTCGATGACCTTCAGGCCCAGCGGCTCGTAGGGCCGCAGCGTGCGGAACCCCTCGCTGCGCTTGACGATGAAGTAGCCGTACTCGCGCCGGTCGCGGGTCTCGTTCTTCGCGCTGACCAGCCACCAGTGGGCGCTGATGCTGAACGCCTGCCAGTGCTTGCGGCCGCGGATCCGGTACCCGCCCTCGACCTCCTCGAAGGTGGTCGTCATGGCGGACATGGCCGAGCCGCAGCCGGGCTCGGTCGAGGCGAACCCGGCGATCATGGGGTCGCCGCCGGCGTACGCGGGCAGGACCTCCCGTTTCGCCTCCTCATCGGCCCAGAGCACGATGGGCCGGAGGGCGACCGCGCTGATCACCGTGACGTACATGCCGAGTGGCAGGTTCCATTCGGACAGTTTCTCCACGACCTCGCACATCTCGGCGTGGTCGTCGCGCCCGCCGTACTCCTTGGGCAGGGTCGGCAGCAGCACGCCGGCCTTCGTGAGAAGCGTCCAGTCGTCGGCGGGGAGGTTCTGCTGAGGGTAGCTCGCGGAATCGAATCGAGGGGCGACCGTCTCGATACCGCCGATGAATTCGTTCGTCGACAGGGACAGGAGATCATTCGTCATGTGTCCGCTCTCACAGGTCGGCCTGGCACTGCGGGGGAAGTCGTCAGCATCCGGCGATCAAGAGCACGCCGATGTCGATTCACCAGTGCGGGATCGAGCCGTCAACCACCTCCGGAACCCTTCCCTCTGGGACGACTAGGCCATAGTTAATCGCCCGGTCACCGCGTGCAAGGAACATCTGGCTTACCGTTAGCCCAGGTGAAAACTGTTTCACCTCATTGACCTGCGCACTCCATGGTCCCTGAAAGTTTCTTGCACCGTGCCAAACCGGCCCGGCCTCCGGACGGCCGAGGGGATCCGAAACCGACTGAGGGGAACGGAAGGATCCCTGGTCAGCGCGCCCTTCCTCGATGTGGAAGCGGGTCGCTGCCGACGGCTCGCGCAATCGAACCCGGCCGCCGCCACTCGCGAATCCGCTGCCGACCTGCACACCGGCTTGATCTTAGACGGAATCCCGATCCCGCTCGACCCATTCGCACCAACAGACCGTTCCGGCTCGGAATGCACATGATGAACACATGGCTCTTCACCCCCCGTTGGATAACCTCGTCCGGGTGGCGGTCATGCGTCCCCGCGCGGTCCGCGACTTGGCGTCGCAACGGTGTGTGTTCAGCGTTGACAGGTATGCGGAAAAGCTTGTGATCAGGGCGTCTGGCACAAACCAATTTCTCGCGGGCCGGCGCGGGCGCTAGGTGCATTGCTTCCAGGCGAAGTGATACGTCGCCCTGTCGCCGTCGGCGGCGTTCATCGAGATGGAGCTGACCTCGGACGGGTCCGAGGTTCCCGTGTCGGCGCGCAACTCGGCGCCGACGCCGAGGTTCCGCTCCAGGCCGCAGCGCTTCCATACGAGCTGGTCCGGCGGTATCCGGTCGGTGGTCTGGAAGTCGCCGTTCTGGGGGCCGACCAGGTCGAGCGTGGTGATCCGGGCCGGCGGGCTCTGGAGGTGGTGGCTGGACTTCTGGACGGCCTTCGCGCCGGGCCGCAGGTCGGCGCTGATCCGGTAGTCCGTCTGCGAGATCGCGTAGGTGAAGCCTGGAGAGTTCACCTTCAGGGAGAGCTGGCAGAGCTTGCGCGCGTCGGCCGGCTGCGACGCGCCGCCCACCCGGGCCGTGAAGTCGCTGTAGCCGATGGTGAAGGTCTCGTTGTCGTCCGCGACGACGACCTCGGCGGTGCCGGGCGGGCAGCCGGAGCCGCTGATGTTCGCGATCTCGATCGTGACGCCGTCGGGGCCGGGGACCGGTCGCCCCGCGGACGCGGCGGCCGGGGCGGCGGGCATCGCCACCAGGACGGCGAGCGCCGCGGCGGCCGAGACGGAAATTGCGATGCCCTCGCGCATGCGAATTCCTCTTAATGGGATTGGGAGCGGCCAAAGAGGCGGGCGCCCGGGATTCGATCCTTTCCGGCCCGCTCAATGGACGAAGATCACCATCTGACCGGATGGTAACCGCGCGTCCGGGCACTGTCAATCGAAGATCACCACAAGCCAATGGGCATTTTGAAAAGGACCGTTCCACATCGGCTCGGAAATTTGAAATGCCTGGTCAGAGCAGGTGCACGGCACCGCGCACGCCGAGGGCCGCCCGAATTCATTCCGCCCTGCCCCTGCGGCCTCGAAAGTTGTTCAGGTTGAGGTGTTTCCGCAGGGTGGGGGCGGTTTTGAAATGGTTGTCGGCAAGAAGGCCACACGTAGACCGGCGGCGGTTTATCGTGAGGCCCGTCCAGGCTCTTTGACGTCGACCACAGGGGGAGCACGATGGAGTTCGAACTGCGTCCCGAGCAGGGGGTTCCTCCCGTGCTGCTGGGAGCGACCCTGGCGGAGGCCCGATCGGCGCTCCAGGGGCTGGGGTTCCTCGATGTGGAGGACTTCCAGCGCGCCCCCGACGAACCCGGCGCCCTCCTCTTCAACGGCCCCGCCGGGCGCGTCTCCGGGTTCGTCTACGCCGACGAGGACGGACGGGTCGTGGCGATCGAGATCGCCAACCCCAATCCGCGCAACGCGCCCGGAGAGGGGCAGGACACCGTCGTCTACTCCGGGCTCGACGTCTTCGGCACCCCGGCCCAGGACGTCATCGAGGCGCTCACCGCCGCGACCGAGGTGGACGTGGACGGCGATTCCGTGATCGCGCCCGATCTGTTCATGGAGTTCTCGCGGGGCGGGGAACACCATGACCGGGTCGACGGCGACGGCAGAGCCACCTTCTTCAGCAGCGTGCTCCTGGCGGGCGAGGATTACTACTAGGGATAGGGCAGCAGACCGCTGTCGATCTTCTCCCAGGCGGCGCGCAGTTCGGCGAGGACGGACGGGTGCCGCCGGGCCAGGTCGGCCTGTTCGCGGGGGTCGGCGGCCAGGTTGTGGAGCGTCTCGCCGGCGGCGGTGCGCAGGTACTTCCAGTCGCCGCGGCGCAGCGCCCGCTCCTCCTTCGTCCGCCAGAACAGGTCGCGCCGCGGCGGCGCGGCCCCCTGCCGCAGGTACGGGACGAGGCTGTGCCCGTCGAGCGGATGCCCGGCGCCCGGACGCACGCCGGCGGCGTCCAGCAGGGTCGCGGTCCAGTCGTGGGTGATGACGGGCACGTGGCTGACCTGCCCGGGACGGATCGCGGCGGGCCAGCGCAGGATGTTCGGGACCCGGATGCCGCCCTCGTTCAGCCCGCCCTTCCCGCCGGACAGCGGCCACTGGTAGGAGAAGCGCTCGCCGCCGTTGTCGCTGCTGAACAGAACGATCGTGTCCCGGTCCTGGCCGGTGGCGCGGAGGGCGCGCAGGACGCGTCCGACGGCGCCGTCCAGGCTCTCGACCATCTTGCGGTAGGTGTCCAGGGAGCCGCCGTCGTCGTGCCACAGCGCCCGCGAGTCGCCCGCCTTGACCCGTGCGGTGAGCTGCGCGCTCACCTCCCGGTCGCCGGGCGCCTCCCACGGCCAGTGCGCGGCGGTGAAGTTGAGGTTCAGCAGCCACGGCCCATCGTGGTCGCGGCGGATGAAGTCGGCGGCGCGGTCGGCGAGGGTGTCGGTGTAGTAGTCGAGCGATTCGGCGGGCACCTCCCCCTCGTACAGGTCCACGCCCGTCCCGGAGACCTTGGAGTAGTAGTCGACCGCTCCGGAGAGGTTGCCGAAGAACACGTCCCAGCCGGACTTGACCGGGCTGTACCAGGGCAGGAATCCGCAGTGCCATTTGCCGAACATGGCGGTGGCGTATCCGGCGCCCTTCAGCAGCGACGCCAGGGTGGGGTGCCCGGGCGGGATCCCGGTGAGCTTGTCCGGACGGGCGATGGGTTCTTCCAGGCCGCCGCGGAGCCGTCCCGGATAGCGGCCGGTGTAGAGCGCGAACCGGGTGGGCGAGCAGACGGCCGCCGCCGAGTAGCCCTGGGTGAAGCGCACGCCCTCGCGGGCCAGCCGGTCGAGGTGGGGCGTCCTGATGTGGGGCGAGCCGTAGCTGCTCAGATCGGCCCAGCCCAGGTCGTCGCCGATGACGACCAGGATGTTGGGCCGGGCGGGCCGTCCGCGGCCGGGGTCGGCCCGGAACTCCCGTTCGGCCGCCTGAGCCGAGGCGGTGCCGCCTGGAAGCGCCGCGCCCGCCACCACTCCGGCCGCCACGGCCCCGGCCGCGGCCAGTTCCCTCCTGCTGAGACCCGCCCCGCCGGCGTCACGCCGTTCTCCCATTCCCTGCACCCTTCTTAATCGATTAATTAGACTGGAAAAGTATGAAAACGGCGTGACGAGCTGGGCCGTCGCCGTTCGGCGCCGTCAGGCGTCAGGCGAGTGCCCAGCGGATCTGCGTGCGGACGCCCGGATCCGGATCGGCCAGGGCCTCGGTGAGCGCGGCGAGGACCTCCGGGCGGTCCGCAGCCCACTGCTCCAGCGACCGGACCGCGGCCCGCCGGACGTCCACGGTCCGGTCGCGCAGGGCCCTGATGAGCGGCGGGACGGCGCCGTCCGGGTCGCCCTGCGCCAGCGCGACGGCGGCCGTCCGGCGCACCTGCCGGCTCGTGTCGTCGAGGAGGGCGGCCACGACCCGGAGCTCCAGGTCTTCGGGGACGCCCAGCTCGGCGGCGGCGTCCAGCGCGGCCATGCGGACGACCGGGTCGTGATCGGTGAGCAGGTACGCCAGGGCGGGCAGCCCCTCGGGCCGCGCGAGCCGCGCCAGCCCCTCGGCCACGGCCACCCGGACCTCGCGGGCCGGGTCGTCGGCGGCCTCGGCCACCCGGCCGACCGCGTGCAGCGCGACGAGACCGGACACGGCCTGGACGCGGACATGGGCCTCCCCGCCGTCCAGGCCGTGGGCATACAGGTCGGCCGCCGCCTCGGTCAGGCCGGTGAGCAGCTCGGCGGCGACCTCGCGGACGAACGGGTCCCGCCCGCGCGCGGCGGCCAGCATCAGCGCCTTGACGCCGTCGCCCGCGAGGTAGATCTCGGGCAGGTCGCGCAGGGCGCCGGCGGCGCTGCGCCGGACGTCCTCGTGCTCGTCGGCCAGCGCCCACGCAAGCGCGTCGCCGGTGCCGTACGGGGCGCGGCCGGCGCGGGCGCTCTCGATCAGGGCGCCGAGGGCGGCGTCGCGCACCTCGGGCTCGGGGTCGCGCAGGCACACCTCGACGTCTTCGAAGCGGAGAGCGTCGAGATGGCGCAGGTCATCGAGAGGGCGGAAGTCGACGGCGCGCTCGCGCGGGCCGTGTCCGGACGGACCGGTGCTGTTGATGATCGACATGATGAGTCCTCGGGTCAGCCGTCAGAGCCGGTAGGGGATG
The DNA here is from genome assembly GCF_004348735.1 of Actinomadura sp. KC06. Classification (GTDB taxonomy): domain Bacteria; phylum Actinomycetota; class Actinomycetes; order Streptosporangiales; family Streptosporangiaceae; genus Spirillospora. The sequence continues at coordinate 6,250 of NZ_SMKT01000049.1, read as the reverse complement.
CGGGTCAGCGGCCGGAACACAGCGCGCCGGCCTGCCGCCGCAGATCGACGTGCAGCCGCGCGACGAGGACCTCACCTGGATTCACGCGCCCATCGTCGGGCATATTTCCACCTAAGTCAACCAGTTAGATAGGAAATTAGATGTTTGACGCGAGGCCGGACGAGTCTGCTATACAGGTAATCCATACTTGTTTAGTATGTGAAGTCCATATAGGAGGGTAGATGCGGTCCCTGCTCGTGCTCGCGCTGGTCGGCCTCGGCGCCCAGCTCGTCGACGGCAGCCTGGGCATGGCCTACGGCGTCACCTCCACCACCCTGCTGCTGGCCGCGGGCACCAACCCGGCCGCCGCGTCCGCCACCGTCCACCTCGCCGAGATCGGCACCACGCTGGTGTCCGGCACCGCCCACTGGCGCTTCGGCAACGTGGACTGGCGCGTCGTCGCCCGCATCGGCCTGCCCGGCGCGGTCGGGGCCTTCGCGGGCGCCACCTTCCTGTCCTGGATCTCGACGGAGGTGGCCGGGCCGCTGATGGCGATCATCCTGCTCGGGCTCGGCGCCTACGTCCTGGCCCGCTTCACCTTCGCCGGGCTGCCGTCCGGGAACCTGGACAAGCCGCTGCGCAGGCGCTTCCTCTCGCCGCTGGGCCTGGTCGCCGGGTTCGTCGACTCCACCGGGGGCGGCGGCTGGGGCCCGGTCGGCACCCCCGCCATCCTGGCCAGCGGGCGGATGGAGCCGCGCAAGGTCATCGGCTCCATCGACACCAGCGAGTTCCTGGTCGCCGTCGCCGCCAGCGTGGGCTTCCTGACCGGCCTCGGCACGGCGGGGGTCGACCTGGCCTGGGCCGGCGCCCTGCTGGCGGGCGGGGTCGTCGCCGCGCCGATCGCGGCGTGGCTCGTCCGGCACCTGCCGCCCCGCGTCCTCGGCTCGGCCGTCGGCGGGCTGATCATCCTGACGAACGCGCGCACGCTGCTCACCAGCGACTGGGTCGAGGCGCCCGGCGCCGTCCGCTATCCGCTGTACGCCGCCGTCTACGTCCTGTGGGCCGCCGCACTCGCCCATTCGATCCGGGAGCACCGCCGTCAGGCCGCGACGGCCGCGAAGACCGCCACCGAGATCGAAGAGGCCGCGACGGCCTGACGGCGCCTCAGGCGGTGGTGACGGGCAGGCCCGCGGCTCGCCAGGCGTGGAAGCCGCCGGCCACGTCGGTCGCGTGCGATAGGCCCAGGTCCTGCAGCGCGGCGGCGGCCAGGCTGGACGTGTAGCCCTCCGAGCACAGGACGATCACGCGCACGTCGTGTCCGGTGGCCTGCGGGATGCGGGCGTCGGAGGCCGGGTCAAGCCGCCATTCCAGGACGTTGCGCTCGATCACGAGCGCGCCCGGCACCTCGCCCTCGTCCGCGCGCTGGGCGGCCGGACGGATGTCGACCAGCAGAGCGCCTTCCCGCCAGCGGCCGTACGCCGCCTCGGGAGACAGCCGCTGGAGCCGGGCACGGGCATCGGCCAGGACGTCGTCGATCGTGCGAACCGTTGGCGTCACCATTGCGCGGCCTCCTCCGTGGCGAGCCGCACCAGCCGGTCGCCGACGATGTCGTAGCGGTTCATGGTCGACAGCGGCGGGGAGTAGACGTGGACGCTCACGGCGGGCGCGGCCGAGACATTGCGCACCTCGTGGATGTAGTCGGAGCCGAACGCGCGGGCCCGTCCGGGCGCGACCTCCCGCACGCCGCTCAGGTCCCGTTCCTCCAGGCTGCCGAGCGCGACGGCGAACGCGCCCCGCGATCCCCCGTGGTCGTGCAGGCCGGTGGTCTGCCCGGGCAGCCAGCTGATCAGCCAGATCTCCTGCCCGGCGTCCCGGTGCAGGCGCTCGTACCAGCGCCCGCTCGGGTCGAGCCGGACCCGCGGCAGCCACTCGTCGCACCGCCCGGCCAGGTCGGCGACGGTGACGGCCAGGCCGGATCCCCGCGATGCGGTCGTCGTGCTGATGGTCATGCGATTCGTTCCCCTGGGTTTCTGGACCTTCGATGGGTCTCTGGACGTTCGGTCTGCCGGCGGTCAGGCGCGGCGACACAGCCCGGCGGCCAGCCGTCCGAGATCGACGTGCCGCCGGGACCAGAGCGAGGCCCGGGAACTCATGGGACCAGCATCCCAGGTATTTCCTACTTAATCAATCTGGATAGTCGTTTGAGGGGCCGGGTCGGCCAGGGCCCGGACGTGGGCGGGCAGGCGGCCCTGGGTGAGGTCGTCCAGGGTGGTCTCGTCCAGGACGCGCCGCAGCGCGGTGTCCGCGGCGCGCCAGAGCTGCTCCAGGTGCGCCGCGGCAACCGACGCCGGGCGCTGGTCGGGCGGGCGCGGGCCGTCGTCCGCGGACACGAAGGTGGTGTCCATGGCCCGCACCACCTCCCCGACCGTGATCTGCGACGCGGGCCTCGCCAGCCGGTACCCGCCGTCGTGCCCCCGCTGGCTGACCACGAGCCGCGACCGCCGCAGCTCCCCGAGGATGGTCTGCAGGAAGGTGAACGGCATCTGCTCGGCCTCGGCCAGCGCGGGGGCGCTGATCGGCTCCGGCCCCGCGGCCGCCATGGCCAGCAGGGCGCGCATCGCGTAATTGGTGCGGGCGGTGACGTACAACGCGCTGCTCCCCGGTCCCAGGTCGCATCAGCTCGCTGGAACCGTGGCGGCCCGGACGGACGGCCGTACGTGCACCTCGGCCCCGGCCTCCGCCGACAGCCGCCGGGCCGACTCCCTCGTCATCTGCGCCCACGCGGGATGCTCCTGGCCGGACTCTCCCGCCCCGCCCGGCTCGCGCACCCGGAACTCCACCCGGGTCTCGAACCCGAGCCGCACCACCCGCGTGATCACCGCCGGTCTCGTCCCCGGCCCCGGCTCGGCGGAGAGCTCGACGTCGTGCGGCCGCAGCAGCCGCCCGCCGATCTCGGTGACGGGCCCGAGGAACCGCATCACGAACGGGCTCGCCGGGTTGTCGTAGATGTCGCCGGGCGCCCCGGCCTGCTGGACGACGCCGTCCGCCAGCACCACGATCGTGTCGGCGACCTCGATCGCCTCCTCCTGGTCGTGGGTGACGAAGACGGTCGTGACGTGCACCTCGTCGTGCAGGCGGCGCAGCCACGTCCGCAGCTCCTTGCGGACCTGGGCGTCGAGGGCGCCGAACGGCTCGTCCAGCAGCAGCACCTCCGGGTTCACGGCCAGCGCCCTGGCGAGGGCCATGCGCTGGCGCTGCCCGCCCGACAGCTGGGCCGGGTACCGGGCCGCGAACTGGTCGAGATGGACGAGCTCCAGCAGCTCCCCCACCCGCTTCCTGATCTCCTCCTTCGGGCGCTTGCGGATCTTCAGCCCGAACGCGACGTTCTCGAAGACCGTCAGGTGCTTGAACGCCGCGTAGTGCTGGAACACGAACCCGACGCCGCGCCGCTGCGGCGGCAGCCGGGTCGCGTCCCTGCCGGAGATGAGCACCCGGCCCGAGTCGGGCCGCTCCAGCCCCGCGATCACGCGCAGCAGGGTCGACTTGCCGCCGCCGCTCGGGCCGAGCAGCGCGGTCAGCGAGCCGGACGCCACGTCCACCGACACGTCCCGCAGGACGGCCGCCTCGCCGAACGACTTGTTCACATCTCGGATCTCGATCGCCATCAGGTGCCGTCCTTCGGTCGCAGGAGCTTGGTCGCCAGGAGGCTGGCGACCGCGATGACCGCCAGCGCGAGCGCGGCGGCGTAGGACGCCTGCACGTCGAAGTTCTCGAAGCGCTCCTCGACGAACAGCGTCAGGGTCTGGGTCTCGTCGACCGTCCGGCCGGAGACGACGGCGACCGCTCCGTACTCCCCCAGCGCGCGGGCCAGCGAGAGGACGATGCCGTAGCCGAGCGCCGCCCGGATGCTGGGGAGGGTGATGCGGCGGAACGTCTGCCATCCGCCCGCCCCCAGCGTCTGCGCGGCCTGTTCCTGCTCGTCGCCCATCTCCTCCAGGACCGGGACGATCGCGCGCACCACGAGCGGCAGGCAGACGAACACCGTCGCCAGCACCATCCCCGGCGTGGAGAAGATGATCTGGATGCCGCGCCCCTCCAGCCAGCCGCCCACCGGGCTGAACGCGCCGTACACCAGGATCAGCGCCAGCCCGACGACGACCGGCGACACCGCGAGCGGTAGGTCGATCAGTGCGCTGAGCAGGCGCTTCCCCGGGAAGCTGTGCCGGACGAGCAGCAGCGCCGCCAGTACCCCGAACAGCGTGTTCAGCACGACGGCCCAGCCCGCCACGATGAGCGTCACCTGGAAGGCGTGCAGCGCCGAATGCGAGGTGAGCGCGTCGATGAACGGGCCTGGGCCGTCCCCGAACGTCCGCCAGCCGATCAGCCCGACCGGCAGGATCAGCAGGAACAGCAGGTAGGCCAGGACGATCACGCGCAGCCCGTGCTTAGCCACGGCGGGCCCCCCAACGGCGCATCAGGTCGATCGACAGCAGGACCAGCAGCGACAGCACGAGCAGGGCCGTCGACGTCGCCGCCGCCGCGGCCGTGTTGTCGCTCTCGATCTGCCCGAAGATGTGCACGGCCGCCACCTGCGTCTTGAACGGGACGTTCCCGGAGATCAGCACCGTCGAGCCGAACTCCGCGACGGCGCGGGTGAAGGCCAGGGCCGTGCCCGCCAGCATCGCCGGGACCAGGTTCGGCAGGATGATCCGCCGGAAGATCGTCCAGTTGCCGGCGCCGAGCGACGCCGCGGCCTGCTCCATCTCCTTGTCCAGCTCCAGCAGGACCGGCTGGACGGTCCGGACCACGAACGGCAGCGTCACGAACAGCAGCGCCACGACGACGCCCGTCCGGGTGTAGGCCAGCGAGACGCCGAGCGGGCTGTCGGTCCCGTACAGCGTCAGCAGGACGAGGCCCGCCACGATGGTGGGCAGCGCGAACGGAAGGTCGATCAGCAGGTCCAGCAGGCCCTTCCCGGGAAACGAGTCGCGCACGAGCACCCAGGCGATCAGCGTGCCCATGACCAGGTTCACCAGCGCCACCACCAGGGAGGCGATGACGGTCAGCTTCAGCGCCGCCCAGGCGTCGGGGGTGGTGATCGCGTCCCAGAAGCCGCCGGGCCCCTGCGAGGCGCCCTTCCAGATCACCGCGGCCAGCGGGATCAGGACCACCGCGCTCAGGAAGATGGTCGCGGTGCCGACGCCGAGCGCGGTACCGCCCACCCCGCTCAGGCCGGCCGACCGGCCCCCGCCTCCCGGTGGGGAGCCGGGGCCGGCCGTCTCGGCTTTCTCGTCCACCACGGCCCTGGGGCTCTTCGTCGTCTCGCTCATCGGAGGAGCCCTAGCCCTCCACCGAGACGCCGATGCCCTTTTCGACGTCGGCCATGATGCTGCCCTTGGGGTCGAAGAACTCGTCCGAGACGGTCTTCCATCCGCCCAGGTCGTCGATGGTGAACAGCCCGGCCGGACGGGGGAACTTCTCGGCGCCGGGGACGCCGTCCACCACGGGCCGGTAGCCGTTCTTGACGAAGATCTCCTGCGCCTTCTTGCCGTACAGGAACTTCAGGAAGGCGCGGGCCTCGGCGGGGTGGGCGCTCTTCTTCGTCACCGCGACCGGGTTCTCGATCAGGATCGTCGAGTCGGGCACGGTGTAGTCGAGCGGCTGATTGCTCTGCTTGGCGAAGATGGCCTCGTTCTCGTACGCCAGCAGCACGTCGCCCTTGCCGCCCGCGAACGTCTGCAGCGACTTGCGGGCGCTGGAGTCCTGGACGGGGACGTTCTTGAACAGCGCGTGCAGGTAGGCCGTCCCGGCCGCCTTGTCGGTGCCCTTGTTCGCCTTGGCGCCGTAGCCCGCGAGCACGTTCCAGCGCGCCCCGCCGGACGTGAACGGGTTGGGCGTGATGACCTCGACGCCCGGCTTGACGAGGTCGTCCCAGGACTTGACGTTCTTCGGGTTGCCCTTGCGGGTCGCCAGGACGACGACCGAGTCGGTGACCATCCCCTTCTCCGGCCCGGTGTTCCAGTCGCTGGCGACGAGGCCGCCGTCCACCAGCCGCGTCATGTCCGGCTCCAGGGACAGCGCGACGACGTCGGCCTTCAGACCGGACGCCACCGCCCGGCTCTGCTCGCCGGACGAGCCGTAGGACTTGGTGAACGTGACGCCCTTGCCCTCGGGCGTCTTCTGGTACTCCTTGATGATCGCCTCGTACGCCGCCTGCGGCGTGGAGTAGGCCACCAGCGACAGCCGGACCTTCCCGCCCCCGGCCCCTGCC
>NZ_SMKT01000418.1 GCF_004348735.1 Actinomadura sp. KC06 | reverse complement strand
CCCCACGCCGCCACATCCGAGCCCACCCACCGCCACCTTCGGCCCGAGCCCGCATAACCTCATAAGACCGCTGAAACCGAACCCGGGCCGCCGGCAGCACATCCCTCCGCAAGCCCCGCTCCAACCCGTACGCATCACAGAAGACCCGCAACCTCGGCCCGACCTCGACCTGGTAAAGCACCGCGTCCCGATCGGCCGGATCGGCGATCGGCCCCCAATGCCGCAGCGCCGTCACCACATCGAACAACCGCGTCGTAGGACGAGCCAGATCGAAATCGATCAACGCCACCGGCACCCCACCCCGGAAAACGACATTCTCCGGCGTCACATCACAATGGCCGATCACCTCGGGCTCCCCGTCCAGATTCGACGTCTCCCCGTCCCACGGAGCCCCGTCAGGCACCTCATAGGACGCCACCGCTTCGTGATAGCGCCGCAACAACCGTCCGACGCCCTTGAGCGCATCCTCCGATAC
>NZ_SMKT01000048.1 GCF_004348735.1 Actinomadura sp. KC06 | reverse complement strand
GGGTGAGGGCGTGCCTGAGGGTGGGGCTGATTGTGAGGTACTGGTCCAGGCCGGTGCGCTGCAGCAGCCGGCGGCACACTTCCGAAGGGCGGGAGACGACCAGGTTCCTGCGGCGAGCGTGGACGGCCTTCCAGACGGTGATCAGGGCGCCGAGGCCGGAGGAATCGCAGAAGCTGACCCGGTCCAGGTCCAGGATCACCCGGTCCGGGCGGCTCGGCGTGCCGGTGATGGTCAGGACGTGGTCGCGCAGCAGGTCGGCGGTGCGGTGGTAGAGCTCGCCGTCGATGTAGACGATCACGGCTCGGCCATGGTGCTCGGTGCGGATGCCTAGCCGGTTGGCAGATGCCGGGGCGGATTCGTCGGGTGAGGTCTCGGCCGGCTGGAGCAGGCTGGGAGTTCCGACGGTCAACACGATCTGTCACCTCCGCAGATGAGACGACGTGCTTACCCGCCAGGAAGACGATCATTACTCGCTGGCCGGATACGGCCGACGTCCCCGGTCATGGACCCATGTCCGGGGACGTCGAACGTCTGCAGCGGCCGCTCACACGGCCACTGACGGCCCGCGGTTCAGCCGTAGAATAGAGCGGCTCCGTCCCCGGCCTCACCATTCCGGCTTTTCAATGCCATGCCGGAGGTGGAGGTTTATCGCCATGAACTCCAGGCATATGTGAGCGCATGCTCAAATAGCAGCGAGTGAGCGTCAAGGAGCGATGGTGGTAACGCAAGCCAAGCTGAAGTCCCCCCACTCCGACGAGACCCTGGTATGCCATGCCGTTGCGTGTTGCCTCTATTGTCTTGGTGCTCGGCGCGCTAACAGTGTTCTTCTATTATGTGCTGCAGGTGACGCTTAGTTCTGTCCACGATCATGGGCAGGCTGGCGGTAATACAGATCCTGGGCGCTCGCTCCGCTTCTACCTTGACCGTCTCGCCCGAGAGGCAACGGTTCAGATCGGCGGGGCGGCGACGATCTCGTCGAGCGGAAAACCCAGAACTGCTGTGATCGGGAGAGGCAGCTCGAGGCTGGGTTTGCGCTGGCCTGATTCGAGGCGGGACAGGGTGCTTGTGGAGATTCCGGTGGCGCGAGCGAGGTCGGCCAGGCTGCGGTTCTTCTTCTCGCGGGGCGGCGCGTAGGCGCGGTGCGATGTGTTCGAACACGGCGCCGACGCTGGGCTGATCACCCACAGGGAGTAGTCAGCCAATCCGTCCCGGAAACGGCAACAAAAGTTGTCAATCCCGGTGCCTGGTTCGGATCCTCTCCGCGGAGGTGGTCCACATGGGTACAACGACAATCTCGTCGGGCGAACCGAACGTAGAACGGATCTGGGACAGCGTCATCGTCGGCGGCGGTGCCCCCGGAGCGCACATGCACGGGTATCTGCCCAGCGGCTTCCAGGCTGCCGGGCAGGAAGAACTCTTCGGTTATGGCGCCTCGATCGTGCAGGCGACCGTGGCCGAGGCGGAACGCGCCACCGATGGCACGTTCGTCCTGCGGCTCGCTGACGGGAGCATCGTTCGCGGCAGGTGGCTGCTCGTGGCCATGGGGCTGACCGATGAGCTGCCTGACATCCTCGGACTGACCGAGAGGTGGGCATCGGCGGTGCACCAGTGCCCTCACCGCCATGGCTACGACGTGGGCGACCACCAGATCGCGGTGATCGGCTCAACCGTGGGCGCGTGGTCGGTGCATCTGGCGGCCCTCATGCGCCGCCACAGCACCTCGGCGATGCTGTGCGTGAATGAAGCCGACCTCGAGGGGACCGAGCGACAGCGCCTGACGGCCTACGACGTGAACGTTCTCGACGTGCAAGAGGAGCGAGTCTCAACACGGGCACCGGCGCGTGACGGCGACCCGTCGGTCATCGTCGAGATGGACACCGGGACGTCTCTCAGATGTGAGGCCATCTTCGTCGCTCCCCGCCCGGTACCCCATGAGGCCATCTTGACCACGTCGGACGTTCAGGCTGATCCGGCGAGTGGCTTGGTCACCGTCGATGCTTCAGGGGCCATGAGCGTCGAGGGCTTGTGGGCGGCGGGGAACGTGGTCGATCAGCGCGCCCAGGTCGTCACGGCTGCCGGTGCCGGCTCCGGGGCGGGTATCGCGATGTCGAGCCGGCTGCTGGAAAGTGAACTGTCCGGGTCGGTCACGGCCTTCGGGGGTGAAGGCTGATGACCGGCACCACCACGGAGACGTCCCGCAAGTCCACGTCCAGCAGACTGCCTGCTGGTGTGTACTTGCTCGGGTTCTGCCTGTTCGCGATGGGAAGCGCGGAGTTCCTTCTGGCCGGTGTCCTCCCAGCGGTAGCAACTGACCTGGACGTATCACTTTCCTCAGCCGGATACTTGATCACCGCGTTCGCGCTTGGCGTCGTGATCGGCGGCCCACCGTTCGCCGTGCTCAGCCTGCATTGGCCACGACGCACCGCGCTGATGACCGCTCAGGGTGTCTTCGCGGCGAGCGTCGCTGCGGGATTGCTGGGCGACTACACGGTCCTTCTTCTCACCAGGGCGGTGGCAGGTGTCGCCTACGCCGGCTTCTTCGCCGTCGCAACGGTGACCGCCATCAGCCTCGTCCCTCCAGACCGCAACGCCCGCGCCTCGGGCGTTGTGATCAGCGGTCTCAGCATCGCCATGGTCGCCGGCGGCCCAACAGGCACTCTAATGAGCCACTTCACCCAGTGGCGAGGAGGGTTCTGGGCTGTTGTAGCCCTCACTGTCGTTGGCCTCCTCGGCTGCTTGCTCGCGATCCCGAACGCGAGCCCGAACCCCGGACGTGCCTCAATTGCAAAGCCCACGGTTTCGCAAGAACTGGCCAACATCCGCAACCCGAGGCTCTGGGGTATCTGGGCGATCACCATCCTCACTACCGCCGCTTACATGATCACCTACAATTACCTCGCCGCGATGCTCGCTGACGTCACTCGGCTGCTGGAAGCTTGGATCCCGGCGGTTCTCGCGCTCTTCGGGATCGGCGCCTTTATCGGCCTATCAGTCGGTGGCCGCATCTCTGACAGGCGGCCCCACGCCGCGCTGTTGTCCGGAGCCGTGGCCACAGCGGTCCTGTCAGCCGGGCTGGTGCTTGCCATCCAGCAGAGTTGGGCAGCGGCTCCTACCGTATTCCTGCTGGGCATTGCGGCCTTTGTGCTGAACCCGGCTATCTACGGCCGGGTGTTCGCACTCGCCGCGCACGCACCTACCCTGGCCGGCGCCACGACTGTCTCAGCGTTCCAACTGGGCATCAGCATCACCCCAGCTCTGGCAGGGATCGTCCTCACCCAGGGAGCTGGTCTCACCGCTGTCTGTGTGGTCGGAGCCGTCATCGCCGCCAGCGCTATTCCGCTGATCCTTTTCGACCGAGCACACGAGCGCCGGCGGCCATGACCCACTCGGACAGCCCGGTCCTGACGCCTTGGCTGCCAAAGCGTCCCAGGGAAATGAGGCACTCGGCGAGTTGCAGGCCAGAACAAAGCTGTGCCCACCCACGCGAATCGACTCACCCAGCCCCAATCCTAGGACCGGCTCAGGGTGCCCGCCCCGTCCGATCAAGCTGTGTCGCGGGTAGGGCCGACTTGAACCACCATCGGCCAGCATGATCCGAAGGGTGATGCCGTTCGCCTGAGCGCGTACGGCCGCACCTTTGATCGCCACGGTCACTCAACCGCAGCCACGTCCTTCTACGGAGGGAACCACTCAGAAACCGCTCTGTCCCTTGCTGCGTCTCTTTAGTAGGAGGCATTGCACCCACACGCCCCACTATCGTGTCGGGTGGGCTCTCATGGAGGCTGAAGGTGGGACAAGAGCGTTTCCAAGATCGCCGCGAGTTCTTCTACAGCACGTCAGCTCCTCCCTCCACTTGGAACCCTTTCATCCCGGCCACCCAGTATCTTCGCGAGAAATTGGATCGGCGATGGGTGCGGCGACGGATGAAGGGCCAGGTCGATGATCTGATGCGGCACACGCTGAAACTTCAGGAGGCGGCGGCACTTCCTGACCCGCTGGTGCCGGCCTTGCGGACCGCGCGGACCGCCATTCACAGTCTCCGTACCGAACTGGACGTATGGGGGCTCCTGGAGGTCAGACCAGGTCAATCGGGTGCGGCCGTTGAAGTGCTGCTGGAGCTCGACATCGTCAAAGAACTGGGCAGGCACGGCATTGGCCTGGCTCCGTCGATCGCTGAGCGCCTCAAGGAACTACGACGAAGGCTCCGTCGTGAACGAATCCAAAGCGCTCCGCTTCGCCGCGATGATGACGGTTCAGGTGGTGACGGTGGCGCTGGGCTGAAAGAGCTCCTGGACTTGGCCCTCACGGTGATCGATGAATTGCTTGAGGACGCCGATCCCGACGACACCCAGTGGCGTGAACGTGCCGGGCGCGTGCTGCACGCGGTCGTCGATCTGCTGTCGAATCTCGTCGTGGCAACCGCCGCAGTCGGCCTGACGGTACTCGCCGTCGATGACACCCTCAACAAGGAAGTCACCAAGAAGGTCATTGAAATCCTCACCGGCATGATCGGGTTGGAGGTTGTCCGGGCGGCAAGATCGAAGACGGCGGCCCCTGACATCGCTGCTGTTCTCCATGCGGCTGACAGTGGAGTCCGCACCGAGGCCCGGAACCTGCTCACGGTCACGCGACGGATCAGCTCCCAGCGGGGTCGTCCCAGCCACGATCATCTAAAGGCCAAGAAGGCGTTGGCTTGCCTGAGAGGGCATGTCTTCACCGTGGAACGGCTGCTGGAACTCGGAGACACCGACCACTGGCCCGAGTCCGATGGGTACCTCGAAGTCTGTAAGAGACTTAACGAGCTCGCGCGGGAGGCCGTCGACTCGCTGAAGGACACCTCGACCATCGGCCGATGGCGCATGCGCCGAGGGGTTATGGCGAAGCTCGACCGGGCGGTTGTCGAGCTGGCCACCTTCCAAGTTCCCGACACTCTTCCACCATGGCTTCCAAGCCGGATATTCGCGGACGGCCGACCCCAATCGTGATCCCGCCCCCAGGCAGGCTCGTACCGCGACACGCCACGCCTCTCGACGTCACTTGAGGACGGCGTCGCTTGGCTGCGAGACCCATGCGACGGCTGATCTGACGGCGAAGAGCGCTCTCGGCTCCGCCTCCTGTCCGGGCCCCTCGCCCGATGGCACGTCGAGTCGTGACTGAGGGGCTCAACCTGACGACCGCTCTGGCGCTGCTCGTAGCGATCCACGTCGCGCGCCGAAGACCGCCGATCACGGCGGATGCCGGACGGCCAGTGTCGTTGAGGACTGGCCAGGGCGGCGATGGGGGGTGAACCAGAGGGGTTGGGTGCCGCCGCGTGTGTAATCGACGGCTATCTCGTCGCCGAGGCTGATCTGCCGGGTGGCGATAGCGCCCCGTAGGGTCCGGCCTGTGTCTGTGCCGCCCAGGTCCCGGACGCGGCCGCGGATCGACTGCGCGACGCCGAGCCGTCCGTCCGCCGTCGCCTCGTGCCGTCCGCTTCGCGGTCGCCTTGGCGCTGGTCGCTGTGGTCGCGGGCGCCGCCTTGGGCGCGTTGCCGCCCTCCTCGGTTCCCCTGGATCGGACGGCTGCTGCCCGAGGCGGTGATCGAGCAGGGCCGACCGCGACTGTCGCAGGTCAATTTCTGTGACTCCTCGCGGGTCGATGGGATCGTCCGGCTGCGCAGCGCGCGAGTACCCGCTAGTGCCGACGTATTGCTGCGGCCGCCGTGACCGCGGGTGGGCAGGCTGCTGACCAGGACCGGAGTCGTTAGGCATGTGCGTGTATGCGAGGCACTCCCGACCGCCCAGGCGTGAACGTCCTACACCATCACCCGCAACGTGGTCCCGCGAACCGCTCACCGGCGGGTTCCGGCCCTTCGTCGCCGCGCACCACCGCCAGGTGTTCCCTCGTCCGGTGCTCGTCCGCTCACGGTGATCCCTCGCCCGGCGACGGCCAGTCGCTGGTGCCGCCATTCCAGCCGTCACCTCCCGCCAGACACTGGCCACCTGGCGTCCGGCCACCTGGCGCTGGTCGCCCGGTGAGGCACTGCCCTAGGTGCTGGGACGGGCGCGCCGGGTTGTGCGCGTATTCGCAGCGGCCTCCCGAATATCAAGGGTCGTGCCGGTGTGGGCGGGCGATCTGTGGGCATAACAGGGCGTCAACTAGGCCCGGCTGCGGTTCGTCCAGGTAGGCCGGGGAGGCAGGGAGAGGCGGTGGTGCGCGATGGCCGTCCTTGGCAGGCCCGCCGGTTGGGGCGGGGGCGGGGCCACGGGAGTGTGGGACCGGTGACCCGTCTGGTTCTGGAGCCGCTGACGGGTCGTCCCGGGCTGAAGGTCACCGGCGAAATCAACATCAGCAATCGGACGGTGTGGACTGGCACACTGGAGAAGCTGGCGTCGGTGAAGCTGGCGGTGGCGGAGCCAGACATCCATCTGGAGCTGTCAGGCCTGCGCATGGTGGACGCGGGCGGCGCCGCGGCCGTGGCCGCGACCGCGCAGCGGCTGACCCCGCGCGGCCGTGTGGTGCTCCACGATCCGCCCCCGGCACTGTGCCGGATCCTTGACCTACTGTGGCCGGAGGCGGCGGGAATCGAGGTGGCCCGGCGATGAACGCCCCCAACCATCCAGAACCACAGACGCACGGCGACGCAATCGCCGACCCCTTCCATCACCCCGCGTTGTTCTACCGGAGCCGCGCCGACTACATGGCCGGCACCGTGCCGTTCCTGGAAGACGGTCTGGCCGCGGGGGAGCCGGTCGCCGCCGCGGTGCCCGAGCCCAACCTCGCGCTGCTGCGCAACGAGCTCGGTGCCGCCGCCGACCAGGTGATGCTGCTGGACATGGGGGAGGCGGGCCGCAACCCGGGCCGGATCATCCCCGGTGTGCTGCGCGCGTTCGCCGACACCCACCCCGGCCGACGGGTGCGGATCATCGGCGAGCCGATCTGGCCGGACCGCAGCACTACCGAATACCCCGCGTGCCTGCAGCATGAGGCGTTGATCAACCACGCCTTCACCGGACGACACGCGACGATCTTGTGCCCCTATGACGCCGAGGCGCTGGCCCCGCAGATCCTGGCCGACGCCGCCGCCACACACCCGGTCCTGGCCGACGTCGACGGCGAACGTGCCAGCGACCGGTACGCGGCCGACGAAGTCGTCCGCGCCACCAACCAGCCGCTCCCCGCGCCCGCCGACACCCAGATCACCGAGCTGGACTACGATTCTGCGTCCTTGGACACGGCCCGGGAGCTGGTCATTCGGCACGCCAGACGCGCCGGTCTGCCAGCCGATCGGGTCCTAGACGCCGAACTCGCCGTCAACGAGCTGACCGCCAACACCCTGATGCACGGCGGCGGCCACGGAACCCTGCGGATCTGGACCGAACCGCAGCACTTGATCTGCCAGACCACCGACCACGGTCATATCTCTGACCCACTGGCCGGTCGCCGTCCCGTCCCTTCTGACAGTCCCGGCGGGCGCGGCCTGCTGCTGATCAACCAGCTCGCCGACCTCACCCGAATGCACACAAGGCCCGGCTCGACCACCATCCGGCTCTACTTCCAACGCTGACCGGCATTTCAGCACGAAGCGACCCCGTCCCGGCACGCCTTGCCCCGGCTGCGACATGCTGCGAGACACCACCGCACATACCAGAACTACGCCCTAATCATCGCTGGACGACACAGGACCACTCTCGCCTTCTCGATCGTGCTCCAAGCCTGGCGAGGCGAGGGGCACCTTTAGTGAATCTGGATGTGGCGACCGCCCCCGGCGTCGACTCTTCGTGTTGCTGAGCTTCGTCGCTGGTCACGAAGTGGCCCTGGCGCGCTTACCGCTGACCTCGACAGCGAGCCCATTCAATCCTGATCTTGCTGGTTACAGGTTTAACCGGCACCACGCCGAGGTTCGTGCTCGGGCGAACGCGGCGCTGCGCCCCTTAAGCAATGGCACATCCTGCGCACGGCCCGCTGCTCACCCAGCCGCCTGACCGCGCTCGTGGCGGCCATCCTCACCCTCCACCCCCCGGCCGGTTAAGGTCGGAATCACCTCAGTGATGGTGGACACCGGACTGCGCGACAACGGGAGTCATGAGCATGCTGGAGAACAAGAACGCCATCATCTACGGCGGGGGTGGCTCGCTTGGTGGCGGTATCGCCAAGGCATTCGCCCGTAACGGGGCGAAAGTCTTCCTGACCGGGCGGACCCGCGACAAGCTCGACGCGGTGGCCGGAGAGATCACCGATGCCGGTGGCACCGCTGAAGTGGCCGTGGTCGACGCCCTGGACGAGCGGGCAGTGGACGAGCACGCCAACAGCGTTGTCGCCGCGGCAGGCGGCATCGATGTGTCCCTGAACGTCATCACGCGCGGGGATGTGCAGGGGATCCCATTGGCCGAGATGACCACCGCCGACTTCACCCGCGCCATCACCACCGGGGTGACGACGAACTTCATCACCGCGCGGGCTGCGGCACGGCACATGATCGAAAAGGGATCCGGCGTGATACTGGCGTTGAACAGCGGCTCGGCCCACGGCAGCCCGATGATGGGCAACACAGGACCGGCCGACGCGGCGATCGACACCTTCATCCGCAATCTCGCGGCTGAGGTCGGGCCGCACGGTGTCCGCGCTCTTGGCATGTGGGTGGCCGGAGTCCCCGACACCTTGTCGCGGGAAAAGCTCTGGACGGCCGACCACAACCTGAACCTCGCCGATGAAGGGGCCTTTCAGGGACTTCTCACTCAGTTGGATGAGATGCGGATGCTTCGCCGCTCACCGCGACTGGCCGACATCGCGGAGCTGGCCGCGTTCCTGGCCTCCGACAAGGCCGGCGCCGTGACCGGTTCCTTCGTCAACGCCACCGGAATGTTCCCCAGCTAACACACGAGAAGTCCCGCGGCGACCCGGTGGCCGCCCCGCGGTGCGGGCGACGCACCCGGTGCAGAACGGCTGGCTGAACGCGGATTCAACGGCGCTCGCGGGCCCGATCTCCGTGACCCGGAGGGCAGCGTCTTCCGCATCTTGACCTTCGCTCGCGGTAATCGGTCGTGGTGATGCGCATGGTGGCTATGACGTTCGTAAATGGCCCGGCAGGGTTCGCCCCCGGCCTTACTTGACCTTTGGAGCCTGTGCTCAAAGCCCGACGATCTGCTGCGGGCGGGGTTGTTGTGGTGCGGTCCGGTGTTGTCGGGGGAAGCCTGTTGCGTGAGCCGGGTCCCCGGAAAGTGCGCGGTGTGCGGTGCGCGGTTGCCGGTGGGGTCGTCGCCGCCCTCCTCGACCAGGTAAAGCGGGATGAACTCGGCCGCTAGTCCTCCACGACTCACCAAGGCCCGCCTGAGCATCTGGCGGGGAAGGCGGCGACGGCCGGAGATGTGATCAGTTGCGCTGGCAGAAGCTGGCCTGGGTGGCGTCGGCGTGGCGGCCTTCGGCGTCGTAGACCGAGACCGAGACGTGGGTGTCCTGGTACGGATCGCATCTGCCGCTGATGGAGACGTGGTTGTTGGCGTAGTCGTTGGTGCGGCGAGCCTGCGAGCCGTTGGAACTGACCTGGACCTCGTCGGGGTCGGTGCCGCCCTCCCAGAAGAGGTCGCAATAGAAGGGGTTGCCGTAGAGGTCGTCGGCGTAGCAGAAGAACCCGCTGATCCGCGGGGGCGGCGCCGTGCTGCCCGGGCACGTGACTTGCGTGTCCCCGACGCTGGGAATGAGGTCGTCGGCCAAGTGGAGCGTCAGCCCGATCACGAACGTCTGGCCGGGTTTGCAGCTCACCAGGATCTGCCGGATGTCGTCGAACTGAGGAAGGGGGTCACCATCCCTCGTCCATTCGATGGACTCGACCGGCCGATTGTCGAATTCCGCAGGGACGGCGCAAACGACATCGGGGGTGTTTGTCAACGCCGGTCTGCACACGGGGTCGGACGCGTGGGCGGCGCTCGCTCCGAACAGCAAACCTCCCAGCACTGCGGTCAGCAGCACGAAGACAGCGCCCAATCGTCGTCGCATCTGATCTCCTCATCAGGTAGACACTGATCGAATGAGTGGCCCGCGCGCGGACTACTCAAGACTCAGGTAATTCGCGCACGGGCGCCCTGCGGATGACCGGTTCCGTGACGAAGGCCCGCTCTTGTTTGCGGGACGGAGTTCGCGCCGGTGCGGGTGTTGGCGGCGTGGCTGAGCACGTTCACGCTTGAGGGAACCGAGGGCGAGTCGCGGCGGTGCCCGGGGTGCGGGAACTGGCTTCCGGGCTGGTTGCGACGGGATGCGCGCTTTTGTAGTGCGGCGTGCCGGGCTCGGCATTGGCGGTGGGTGCGGCGGAGCCGGGCCTGGGTGGCGGTGATTCTGCACAGCTCGCCGGCGACCCGGGCGGTGTGTCCGGAGTGGAACCGGTTGGGTGGTCGGGGGCTGTCAATGGCGGTGGTGGTGGAGCGGGTCGTGCCGGAGGTTGTGGCCGGTGTGCTGATCACGCGCAGCCTGTCGCCCGCCGGTTTGAATCGACCCCGAAATGCGTGCCCTTCAGCGCGACGATGAGGGGAGCGTGCGGAGGGCGGCTTTCACGTCCTCCGCACGCTCTTCGTGCATCGGGCGCCGGGGACGGGTCATCGCCCGGCGGCTGGTCGCAGATGGTGACTCCAGTGGATGACCTGCCGGTACCGCCGGACGACCGCAGCAGGACTTCGCCATCCGCTCGCGCCCGCGCCCCGTTCATGTGCCCCGGCAAATCGAGCGCTCCCCTGACCGCCCGGGCGGTCAGGGGAGCGAACCCCGGAAGCGAACCCCGGAAGCGGGCTTACGCTCAACCCTCGCCGTAGACGCCGAAGCCCGTCAGGTGACCGGCGCCCTCACAGTTGCCGCCGAACCTCCAGTACCCGGGGCCCTGCTTCGGGCCATAGCGCGTGCTGCCGTCGCTGCACTTGGTGTAGGCGCCGTACTGGCCGGAGTGGATGCGCACGTTGGCGCTCCAGGACATGTTGTCGTGCCAGACACTGTCGTAGGTGTAGCCCTTCAGAACGATGCGCTTGGAGGCGCTCTGGCCCTTCAGGGACTTCATGCCGGGCAGGGTCTGGCGGTCCTTGAGGACCTTGGTCGTGCCCTGGGTGGCGGCGGGCTCGGGCTTGGCGGTCGCCGTGGCGTCGGCGCCGGCCGCGGCGCCCATGGCGCCCAGGGCCAGCAGGCCGGCGGCGGCGGTGGCCAGCACAGTGCTGGCTGCTTTCGCGGTGGTGTGCATGGTTCTCCCATCCGTCTCGCTGCTTCTGGCGGCGAGACTCATGTGTTCGGCTGCCTCTGTTCTTGCGGTGTGGGCGGGTCTGCTCACCGTCGGTGACTGTCGCGGTGCGACGGCGGCCGACCGGTGCCCTGGGAAGAGGAAAACCCGCTGGTGAGGGTGTCCAACAGGGCGTCGGACGGGCTCGTCCGGCTTCGTCCGGGCCGTGGCTGGGCTCGGACGGCGGGCGGCCAACTCTGGACACGCATAGTCACTGACCGGACACGTACGGACATGATTGAGGGATAATCGGCGTCAGGACAGCCGAGAAACTCAAGCGCAGAGGTCTGGCGTGACGATCAGTGATGATCCAGAAGCCTTCCGGGCCGTACGCCGGTCCGAGCTGGACGCGGTGACGTGCGGAGAGGAACTGGCGAGGCTGCTGGCCGAGCAGTACGCGCGGGCCGATGTGTCGCTGCGGGAGCTGGAGCTGCGGTCGAACAAGGCGGGCGGGACCCGGCTGGCGCGGGCCACCTGTTCGGACATGCTGGCCGGACGCAGGTTCCCCAAGAAGGCGGTGATGGTGGCGTTCCTGCGGGCATGTCAGGTGCCCGAGGAGCAGCTCGCCGACTGGGCGCGGGCATGGGAAAGGGTGAGAATCGCCCAGCTCCCCACCGCGCCGGTCTCCACCGCGCCGGTCTCGACCACGCAGGTGTCAGTGGCGCAACTGTCCAGCACGGAGCCGGGCGGGCCCGTCCTTGAGCACTCGTCCGGCGAGCTCACGGGCGGCAGCGCAATCGCCGGCCAGAACACGCAGCCAGTCATGGACAAGCCCGTCCGCGGGCGGAAACCTGTTCGGCGACGCATCGGACTATTGGTCGGGCTGATCGCCGCCACTGTTCTGGCCACCGCCATCGGCCTTTTGGCGTTCGCCGATCCAGGCTCCCCTCCCCGACGCCTGACCGACGACGGTCGCGCGTTCAGCAGCGGCGGGTCGAGCCAATTCATCGTGGCCGTCGATCCCGCCCATACAGAAATAAGGCTGACTCGCCGTCTGGACGCCATCATCGCGGGGCAGACCGCCACCATCACCGTGAACGGGGCCTTAGCCGCGGTATGGCAACCCCTGCACGGGGGGCCTCGGGTCTGGAAAAACCAGAGCGTCGTCCTCCCCTCCGTGCTGACCGTGGGGCGCCGCCAGCTCACGATCACCAACACGTTCGTGTCCTCGGAATTGGACTTCAACGAGTTCACCTACTTCGTCGACCAGAAGATCGACGGTGACTGGTCCCGGGCCGACACCGTCAATGTCGGCACAGAGCACGCGGGCAGTGAAGCCGCACATCACTACCGCATCACCAACCAGACCTGGGTCGGAACGCGCGACCTCAACTACCTGAGATGAAGCCATCCGACCACGGTTCGCGCCCGTGCCCGGTGCACCTGGCGCGGCGCGCGAACGGCGTGGTGTGATGCGGTCTTCTGGACGTGCCGTCCTGCTGACCGCCACGCTGACGACGGTCATGGCGCAGGTCGGCCCGGTTCTGGCGGCGGTCGCGGCACGTCCCAGGGCCGTCATCGCCACCGATTTCCCAGACCCGGACGTGATCCAGGCCGGGTCTACCGTCTTTGCGTACTCCACCAGCAGTCCGGCAGGCACGGTTCCGGTCGCCAGTGCGCCGTCGGCCTCCGGACCGTGGACCATACGCCGGGACGCCCTGCCCACCCGGCCGTCCTGGGCGGCGGAAGAAGGCGGTTTCTGGGCGCCGGACGTCTCCCGGCGCGCGGACGGCCAATACCTCATGTACTTCACGGCCCCGAGCGCCGCGACCACGCCCACGCGCATGTGCATCGGCGCCGCGCTCGCGTCCGGACCGCTCGGCCCGTTCCGGCCCATCGGCAACGGCCCCCTCGTCTGCGACCCGAGCGAGGGCGGCGACATCGACCCGGCGAGCTTCGTCGACACCGGCGGAAAGAGATACCTGCTCTACAAGAACGACGGGAACGCGCTGAACAACGGCCCCCCGTCGATCATCTGGCTGCAGGAGGTACAGGCCGACGGGATCACCTTCGTCGGCCCCCGCAAGGAACTGATCCGCAACGATCGCGCTGACGAGAGTGGCGTGATCGAAGCACCTGTGCTGATCAAACGCCCCACGCAGTACGTGCTCTTCTACTCGGGCGGCCCATACTGCGGCGACACCTACTTTACCGGCTACGCCGTGTCCCCCTCGCTCACGGGACCCTTCAGCAAGTCCGTCCAGCCCCTGATGACGACCGAAACCCTCGACGGCGCGGTGCGGGGCCCCGGCGGCGCCGACGTGCTCGGCGAGCGCGTCTTCTTTCACGGCTGGGTGGGGGAGTGCCCTGGAAACGGCGCACGCTGGACCTACATGGCCAACCTCGGCTGGACGAACGACCACCCAGAGCTGCGATGAAACCGACCAGCCGCTTGATCAGGGTCGAGGAGATCGCGCAGACCACGACGGCGTCGCGGGGATCAGCCGGTACGCCGAGCGGTGCCCTGTGTCCATGGTGACGGGGAGCGATGTCCGCGAGCAGGCCGAGTGCGGCGGCTGAGGACGAGTCCGGCTCGGCGTTGAACACGATGAGGCGAAGGTGCTGCTGGACGGTGATCGTCGGCTACGCGCGACTGCCCAGCCTCGGCATGACGACGCCGCGCCGGGGACGACCTGCTGGAGACCCAGAATTCGGTCGTACTCCGCGGCCGCCCCGCAAGTCGTCGTATTCGGTTAGCAACGTGAAGGTCGACGTCTACTACGACGCGCGAGTCACGACCGCCAGTTTGGTGTGAGGCCGTAGGGGAAACCCGGACACAACCAGTAATGGGGCCAGGTTTCGCCGCAGACGTCAGGAGGTTGTCGTACGTGGAGCACGACCGGAAAGAACCCGGCACGGACTCGCAGACCCTCTCGGAACCCACGCCGCCCTACCCCAAGCAGCGGCAGGAGCCTCCCGGCAGCGAGCAGCAGGTCGAGCCGAGGCCGCGCTACCAGGCGCGACGCTACCGCGCGGCGGACAAGCTCCGCGACAAGGTAGCGCTGATCACGGGCGGCGACTCGGGTATCGGCCGGGCGGTGGCGGTGCTCTATGCGCGTGAGGGCGCCGACGTCGCCATCGTGTACCTGCCCGAGGAGCAACCGGACGCGGAAGAGACCCGTCGCGCAGTGGAGGCCGAAGGCCGCAAGTGCCTGCTGCTGTCCGGCGACCTGGCCGACGCGTCGTTCTGCCGCGAAGTCGTCGAGCGGACGGTGCAGGAACTGGGTGGCCTGAACATCCTGGTGAACAACGCCGCACACCTGAACAGCCAACTGGACCTGTCGCAACTCTCCTTCGAGGACTGGGATCGGTCCTTCAAGGTGAACACCTACGCGTACTTCCATCTCGTGCAAGCTGCGCGCCCGCATCTGAAGGCGGGTGACGCCATCATCGCGACCGCCTCGGAGGAAGCGCTCAAGGGTAGCGACACGATGATCGACTACGCCGCCAGCAAGGCCGCGCTGATCAACTTCACCAAGTCGATCGCCTTTCACCTGGCCAAGGACGGCATCCGCGCGAACGTGGTAGCACCAGGCCCCACCTGGACCGTGCTCAACATCGCCGACCAGAACATGCCGCAGGAAGGCCTCGCCCAGCTCGGCAGCGAGGGCCCGATGGGACGCGTGGGACAGCCAGAGGAAATGGCGCCGGCGTACGTATACCTGGCCTCGGAGGCGGACTCCAGCTACACCGTGGGCGAGATCATCGGCGTCACCGGAGGCTTGACCACCACCCGCTGACGCCAGTCCAGCGACAGAGCTGGGGTTGCTGCAGGCCGGCGGGTATCCGGCGTCCCGCCGGGGTTCCTGGGCAGCCTGGACGCATCCCGGCCGTTCGTCCCGCAACGCTCGACTGGCGGCCACCCCGCCGCTGCTCCCGCTACCAGCTGCGCGCCTGACGCAGCGGGCCGCGACCTGGTCGATCAGGGCACGGCGCCTGAGGCGGCCTGCCGCACGGTACTGGAAGACCAGCTCACCGAAGCCCAGCGCATCAACGCCCAGCTCCAGCAGCTCATCGACGCCGACGCCGGACGGGATATCGGCGACCAGCGCTCAAGCATTCTTGGCTGACCGGCGCCGTGAGCTGCCGTTCCACGCGCCGAGGGAGGCGCCCGCGCAGGCGGTGCAGACGCAGCCGATCGCCGTCCAGCCGGACCACGTAAGGTGCTCGCCGAGCAGGACGAGGCCGGCGACCGCGCCCGCGGCGGGTTCGAGGCTCACCAGCACGGCGACCACGCCTTCGGGCAGGCGGCGCAGCGCCGCCATGTCGAGCGACCACGGGACGACCGCGGACAGGACGGCGACGCCGAGCCCGGCCGCGAGCAGGCCAGGCCGCGTCAGTTCGTGTCCGGCGAGCGGCGCCAGCGGGAGGGTGAGCAGGGCCGCGAAGGCGACCCCCCAGGCCAGCGGCGCGCCGTCCACCGCACTCGCCCCGGCGCGCTTGTTGAGGACGAGGTAGGCCGCCATGCAGGCACCCGATCCGAGGGCGAACGCGGCTCCGCTGAGGGAGAGCGAGCTGCCCGACGGGCCGTGCAGGAGCAGCACGCCCGCGCCCGCGACCGCGGCCCACAGCAGGTCGCGCCTCCGGCGCGCACGCAGCAGCGCGAGCGTCAGCGGGCCGAGGTACTGCAACGCCGAGGCGACCCCGACCGGCAGCCGCTCCAGCGCCGGGAATATGAGGTGCATTCCGGCGATGGCCGTGCCGAGCGCGGCGGCCAGGCCGAACGATTCCCCGCGCGGCAGTCGGGGACGCCAGAGCAGGAGCAGGACCAGCGCGGCGAACCCCAGCCGGAGCGCTACCACACCAGCCGGTCCGGCTGTCGCGAACAGTCCCTTCCCGCAGGCCATCCCGACCTGTATCGAGACCACGCTGCCAAGGACCAGCGCCGGGGCCGGGACGCGGGGCGGCCCGCCCTCCCCGCCGCCTGGGCGAGCGGGCGCGTCCGTGGTCGTCGTCATACGGCCAGTCTGCGATCACTCGATCATTCGGGTCCATCGAAAGATTCCGAATAGAACCGTGTTGAATGGTCGTATGATCGATCCTCGTCTCCGGACGCTCCGGGTCCTGGCCGAGTGCGGCACGGTCACGGCCGCCGCCGAGGCGCTGCACCTCACCCCTTCGACCGTGTCGCAGCAGCTCCGCCAGCTCGCCCGCGACCTCGGCGTGGACCTGCTGCAGGCGCAGGGACGGCGGGTGCGGCTCACACCGGCGGCGCGCACGGTCCTACGCCACGCCGACGTCCTGCACGCCCAGTGGGAGCAGGCCCGCGCCGATCTGGCCGAGCACCGGGAGGGGACGTCCGGACAGGTCCGGTTCTGCAGCGTCTCCAGCGCCTTGGCGGCGCTCGTCGCGCCCGCTGCCGCGATGCTTCGGCAGGAGCACCCGCGCCTCACCGTCCACATGAGCGAGAGGGAGAGCGACGACGCCGCCCAGCTCCTCCTGGCCCGGCGCGCCGACATCGCGGTCTTCATCCCGAGCGCGCACACGCCCGCGCCCGGTGACACGCGCTTCGGCCAGTGGCCTCTGCTGGCCGAGCCGCAGGACCTGCTCGTCCCAGCCGGACACCGCCTCGCCGCCGCCGGCGCGGCACGGCTCGCCGACGCCGCGGGCGAGCCCTGGATCGGCTCACCGGAACGCTCCGACCAGCACCAGTTGATGCTCGCCTCGTGCTCCGCCGCCGGGTTCGCGCCGCAGATCGTCCACGAGGCCTACGAGTGGTTCGCGGTCTCGGCGCTGGTCGCCCACGGGTTCGGGGTCGGCCTGGTGCCGCGGCTCGCGCCGCTGCCACCCGACGATGGGACCGTCCGCGTGCCGCTGCTGGGCGAGGTGGTGCCGGTGCGCCGCATCGTCACTTGCGTCCGCCGGGGCAGCGAACGCCAGCCACCGATCGCCCACGGCCTCAAAGCGCTCCAGGACGCCGCACGTGAACACTCGGGCCCAGCCGGCACCGGAACCGCTACACCACCGGCGACCACGCACTTTCATGACCACCTCGATCAGTCACCAGAAGGCGCGACAGGTGATTGAAGAAATGTGTGCCCGACTGCGGACGGCGACGGCGAGGTGCGTGCTGCAGCAGCGCGACAACTGGCAAGCCGCCGCGCCAAGGAGGCGTGCCGATTTGCGCGATGCCCTCGTGCGCGAGGGATGGCGGTCCCCCGTCGGGGTACGCCGCCGCTGGTCCCCTCCTCGGCCCTCCTGGCCGGACATCGCAGCGCTCCTCTGATCCGGCTGGACGAATCCTGTCTCATTGCTCGGCGGGGCGTGAGCGCTTGAGGTGCGGGGGCGTCATCTCGGACGAGAACTGCGATGGGACCTTAGAGTCGTCCGCAGGGCGGTAGTGAAGGCCCTCGCCGGAGCGTGTCATCGGGTTGGAGGGGACAGGCGTCGGAGTTTCTCACTGAGGCTGGCGGTTCGGCGTGCCTGAGGAGCCATGGGAGGCTTCGCGGGTCCAGGTTGAACCTGTTGAGGAATTCGGCCAGGAACTCGTCTGCCACCTGTCAGTGACGGCTGCCGCTGGGAGCCCGTCATGATCGGCCAGGTCACGGAGCGACCGGACTTTCACCGCCGGTGCACGGCGGTTGAACAGAGGCTTCAGGGACTGCCAACCGGGCTTCGGGCCGCATACGCTCGCGGTGTGGACCGGCGCATTTTCGGGCTTGAGAACGAGTACGGCATCACCTGCACTTTCCGCGGGCAGCGGCGGTTGTCACCCGATGAGGTGGCGCGCTATCTGTTCCGCCAGGTCGTCTCGTGGGGCCGCAGTAGCAACGTGTTCCTGCGCAACGGCGCCCGGCTGTATCTGGACGTGGGAAGCCACCCCGAGTACTCCACGCCTGAATGCGACAGCGTCGTGGATCTGGTGACGCATGACAAGGCGGGCGAGCGGATTCTGGAGGGGCTGCTGGTCGACGCCGAGCGGCGCCTTCGCGAGGAGGGCATCGCCGGCGACATCTATCTGTTCAAGAACAACACCGACTCGGCCGGCAACTCCTACGGCTGTCACGAGAACTACTGCGTCGGCCGCCAAGGCGAGTTCGGCCGCCTGACCGACGCGTTGATCCCGTACCTGGTCACCCGGCAGATCATCTGCGGCGCCGGCAAGGTGCTGCAGACTCCGCGCGGCGCGGTGTTCTGCGTGTCGCAGCGGGCCGAGCACATCTGGGAGGGCGTGTCCTCGGCGACCACCCGCTCCCGGCCGATCATCAATACCCGGGACGAGCCGCACGGTGACGCCGAGCGGTTCCGCCGGCTGCATGTGATCGTGGGCGACTCCAACATGAGTGAGACCACGATGCTGCTCAAGGTCGGCGCCACTGACCTGGTGCTGCGGATGATCGAGGCCGGGGTGGTGATGCGCGACCTGACGCTGGAGAACCCGGTCCGGGCGATCCGCGAGGTCAGCCACGACATGACCGGCCGCCGCAAGGTACGTCTGGCCAACGGCCGCGAGGCCAGTTCGCTGGAGATCCAGAAGGAGTACTTCGGCAAGGCCAAGGACTTCGTCGACCGGCGCGGCGGTGACGAGACCGCCAAGCGCGTCCTGGACCTGTGGGAGCGGACGCTGCGGGCGGTGGAGACCGGCGACCTGGACCTGGTCTCGCGGGAGATCGACTGGGTGACCAAGTACCAGCTGATCGAGCGCTATCGCCGCAAACACGACCTGCCGCTGTCGTCCCCGCGGGTGGCGCAGCTCGACCTGGCTTACCACGACGTGCACCGTGACCGCGGGCTCTACTACCTGCTGGAGAAGCGCGGCTCGGTGGAGCGGGTCACCAACGATCTGGCGATCTTCGAGGCCAAGTCCGTCCCGCCGCAGACGACGCGGGCGCGGCTGCGCGGGGAGTTCATCCGCAAGGCGCAGGAGAAGCACCGCGATTTCACCGTCGACTGGGTCCACCTGAAGCTGAACGACCAGGCCCAGCGCACCGTCCTGTGCAAGGACCCGTTCCGTTCGGTCGACGAGCGCGTCGACAAACTCATCGCCGGCATGTGACACCCGGAGCGCAGGGGGAGCGGGTGCAGGTGCTCCTGGCGGAGCGCGAACATGCAGTGGCCGGAGGAGCAGGAGGCCTACTTGCGCGACCTTCCGACACGGTGGCCACGGGCGATGAGCGGGTAGCACGTTCATCGGGCTTCCCGCCTGGTGATCGCCATGCGGGCCGGTGCGCGGCGGAAATTCCATGAGAATTCCACCACGACCGTGCCCTGGCCGAACCCGTCATTGAAGCTCGGCGCCATCTTCTATGCGATCGTCGCCGGGCTCGAGCGCACCCTCCGACTTCTTGATGGAGCGTGGTCGCCAAGTGATGCTCGGGATATGACCCGCTTTAGCTTGGAAGGAATTACCGCACTGGTCACCGGAGCGTCCCGAGGCATCGGCCGCGCCGTGGCCTTGGCCTATGCCGATGCCGGCGCACATGTCATCCTCACCTCACGAGATCACCAGGAACTGGAGGGAGTCGCCGGGCACATCCGCGACCTGGGCGGCACAGTCGGCGTGTATCGGTGTGACGTCACCGATCCCGAGCACGTCGCCGACGTGATCACCACCGCCATCGACGAACACGACGGTATCGACGTCGTGGTCAACAACGCGGGCGGTGCCGACCACGTCGGACCCTTCACCGAGCTGACCGCCGCCGATTGGGAGCAGGCGATGGCGGTCAACTTCAACTCCATTGTCAGCGTCTGCCGTGCGGTGGCGCCGCACATGCTGGACCGCCGATCCGGCTCGGTGATCAACATGGTGTCGGTCGCGGGCACCGCCGGCATCCCGATGGCCTCTCACTACAGCGCGGGCAAGGCGGCCGCGATCTCCCTCACCAAGACCTTGGCGGTGGAGTGGGCCCCACGCGGAGTGCGCGTGAACGCGCTCGCGCCGGGCTGGACCGACACCTACCTGACTCGGCTGTTCACCTCCGAGGAAGTCGTCTCCGAGACCATCATCGCGGCCGTGCCCGCTGGGCGATGGGGCACCGTCGACGATGTGACCGGGCCTGCAGTCTTCTTGGCCAGTGATGCCTCGGCCTTCATCACCGGCCACACCCTGCTGGTGGACGGCGGGTGGAGCGCGGACGCGTGTCAGGGCCTGCGCAGCATGATGGCCGGAGGGCGTGCTCCTCTCTGACCTGCCAAGGTGGGCTTCTTTACGATTCAGGGCGCGCGGCCCGCGATCGTGAGTTTCGGACGCCGTGGCTTTCCGTGATAGCGACGGGCCATTGTTGTCTTTGCTGGAAGCCGTGTCACGTGGTGTTCGCCCGACGGCGTTTGATGTCGCGCCGCCGGAGTTTAGGAATCCGCCGGGAGAGCCTTTCCTGGACGCACTCCCGACTATCGGGTGCGCATTGTGAGGGGCGGTACGCCAGGGCCTTGATCTGGCGTACCGCCCCTTGTCGGGTTTGTTAGTGCGTGTGCGGGCGTCCCGTCAGGCGGCTCGGGTCCGGTGTCCATTTCTGGGCGGCCTTGCCGTTCAGGTCCCAGACCACCTTTCCGGCGCGGACCGTCAGCTCGGTGGACAGCTTCCGCTTGCCGTCGATGCGGAAGCCGAAGCTGTCGACGAAACCGAACGTGCCCTTGTCGAGCGTGAACACCGCGATGTCAGCCGGTGCGCCCACCGAGAGGTTGCCCAGGTCGGGCCGCTGGATCGCCTTAGCGGGCACCCAGGTCGAGGCGTTGACGACGTCCTTCAGCGGCATGCCCAGCGCCATGAACTTCGACATGATGTTGGACTGGTCCTTCATCCCGGCGTTCATGCTGGTGATGTGCAGGTCGGTGGAGATGACGTCGGGGGTGAAGCCCTCCTTCATCGCCGGGACGGCCACGTCGTAGGCGAAGCTGCCGCCGCCATGGCCCACGTCGAACAGCACGCCGCGGTCACGGCCCTTCTTCATGCCCGGGTTGAGCTTGCCGTCCGGGCCCAGCTCGCCGCGCAGCCCGGAGTAGGCGTGCGAGTAGATGTCGCCGGGACGGAGCTTCTCGGTGAGCAGCGTCTCCAGCGGGCGCTCCGGACGGTTGGCGCCGAAGTCGACCATCACCGGGATGCCCGCCGCGTCGCCCGCCTTGACGGAGTTCTCGACGGCCGTCCACTCCGGTCCCTCGTAGTGCGCCGTCTTGATGCCGACGATCGTGCCCGGGTGCTGCTCGGCCTTCGCCGCGGCCGGCGCCGGGTCCATGTCCTTGAGGTCCTGCTCGTACCTGCCGCCCGCCATGCCCTCGCCGACGATGTTGAGAAAGGCGAGGACGCGGGTCTGGGAGCGGTCGATGACGTTCTTCTTGAACAGGTCGAAGCTCTTCGCGCCCGAGGAGCCGGCGTCCACCGCGGTCGTGACGCCGGAGCGGAAGGTGAAGCCGTCGGGCGCCACGCCGGACCAGCCGTTCCGGTAGGCGCCCTCCGGGCCGGGGAAGAGGTGGGCGTGCAGGTCGATGAGGCCCGGGGTGACGACCTTCCCGGACGCGTCGACGGTCTTCTTCGCGGCCGCGGCGTCGATCCGCCTCGCGACCTTGGCGATCTTCCCGTCCTTGACGGCGACGTCGCGGACGGCGTCGAGGCGGTTCTTCGGGTCGACGACATGGCCGCGCTGGATGACGAGGTCGTAGGCTTCGGCGGCGGACGGCGCGCCGCCGGGGACGAGGGCGCCGAGGGAGGCGCCGAGGGCCAGGGTGAGGGTGGCGGGAAGGATCCGCCGGCGGAATCGGTCTCTCGCGTGCATCCGGACTCCAGTTCTCAGCTGACGGCGGCGCTCATCTGACGGCGATGCAGTCGATCTCGACGAGCGAGTCGCCGGGGATGCCCGCCGCGGCGGCGATGGTGGTGCGCACGCCGGGCTCGCGGCCCCAGCGGCCGCGGAAGACCTCGTTCATGCCGTCGTAGTCGTCCAGCGAGTTGAGGTAGACGTTGACCTTCAGCACCTTCTCCATGGAGGAGCCGACGGACTCCAGGTAGCGCTCGACCTCGTTGAGGACGTGGTCGGTGTGGGCGCGGATGTCGCCCTCGAAGTGCGCCCCGATGCCGGAGATGTAGACCATGTCGCCGTACGTGACGATCGGGCTGAACAGCGGGTTCTGCGGCGGCTCCCCGCCGCCCGGGTAGTGGACCTCCTTGCGCGGACGGCGGCCGCGCCCGCCGTCGGCCGCCGCCGGGCCGGCGCCCGCCACGATCGGTACGGCGGCGACGGCGGCCACTGTCGGGGCCTTGCGGATGAAGTCCCGTCGGTTCGAGGACGACACGGTTCCTCCAGAGTTGCTGGGGTGAGACAGGGTTCAGTGCATGACGTGCAAAGGTGCGGACGTGCAAAGGAGCGCGGGGGCGGGCGTGGTCGTCAGGACTTGCGGGTGGCGGTCCAGGACGCGCCCAGGTATTCGCCCATGTTGAGCTTGCCGCTGATGCGGTCGCCCTTGAGCGTGCCGGTGAAGGTGAAGCTGAGCGCGTCGCCGTGCTCCTCGCCGTAGTAGCTGCGGACGGTCACCTCCGCGCCGCTGACGGTGCCGGTCGCCGGACGGCTGACGAACTCGCCCCGGTGGGTGCCGGTGATCTTCGCGCCGTCCTGGGTCAGCTTCAGCTCGTGCGCGGTGGACGTGCTGGCCGTGTACTTGATCTCCAGCGCCCAGGTGCCGCTCGCGTCGACGGTCGGCGGCTTGGGCGGCTCGGGCGCCGGAGGCGGGTCCCTGAGCAGTTTCACGATCTCGCGGGCGATGGTCCGCGCGTCGCCGGGCTCCAGCATGTACGGGGTGATGGACACGCCGGACTGCGCCGGGTCGCCGCCGCGCGCGGCGTTGATGGCGATGCGCGGCTCGCCGTCCCACAGGGTGTCCACGATGGTCTGGCCCGTGACGCCCTGCTTCTCGGCGTCCCACAGGACGGTCAGCGACGGGGTCCGGTTGGAGAGCCCCTCCGGCTGGACGATCTTCGTGGTCACGCCGCGGACCACCGAGACGCGGCGGGCGATGTCCTTCAGCCATGAGGTCCACGTCGCGTACTCGGCCCTGTGGTCGCGCTGCACCCACATCTCCACGGCGGCGAGCATCCCCATCGCCTCCTCCTTGCCCACCTTGAACCCGCGGGCCCAGCCGTGGTGCGGCGCGCTGTGCACCCAGGCGGCCCGGACGAGGTCCTCGCGGCCGAGCAGGATGCCGGCCGACTGCGGTCCGCGCAGGCACTTGCCGCCGCTGTAGGCCACGAGGTCGGCGCCCCGCGCCAGGTGGACGTTCGGGATGGTGAGGATCTCCGCGGCGGCGTCGACCAGCACCGGCACGTTCGCGGCGTGGGCGATCTGCGCGATCGTCTTCGTGTCGAGCTCGCTCTCGTCGACGCGGGGCATGGCGAAGATGTAGACGAGCGCGGTCTGCGGCCCGAGGGCCTTCTTCAGCTGTTCGCGGGTCTCCACCTCGACGACCTTGAGCCCCGTGGCGCTGATGGCGGCCTCGTACACGTTCCTGGAGTGCTTCGGGATGATCGCTTCGGTCTTCGTGAAGCCGGTCAGGTCGGGCAGCTGGACGTGGAGGTCGGGGTTGCCGCCGGCGACGCACGCGGCGCTCGCGTGGCCCAGCGCCGCGGACGCGCCGGAGCTGACCATCCCGAACTCGGCCTTGGTCAGCTCGGCCAGGCGCTTTCCGATGGCGTCGGCGAGCTCGTCCAGCTGGACGTACTTACGCGCCGCCCTGTCGATGGCGTCGCGCACCTCGGGCAGCATCAGCGACCCGGACAGGACGGTGTACGTGCCGCGTCCGTTGATCAGCGGGCGCACGCCGATCGCTTCGTAGCCGCCCTTCGGGCCCTTCGCGGCGGCGCGGGCGGGTGTGCCGCCGTTCGGCGCCGCCACCGCCTCGCCGCCCAGAAGCGGTCCCAGGGTCAGTGCGCCGCCGGCGGCCGCGCCGCGCCCGAGCATCGTCCGCCGTGATATTCCCTCAGTTCGCATCCGGTCCACCCCAGGCGACTCGTGGTTCGTGGTGCGTCAAACGGTAAGGCGAGCGGGAGTGGTCGTTAAGCTCGTGATTCGTATGGCGGTATTCGGAGTTCGGATGCTGGCGGTCTCCTTGGAGAAGTGCATTCCTCCGGTCGTCGTAATGGCACACGAATTCCTCCTGGAACACTGAACGGTTCAGGTGCCGGTGGGTGCCGGTGCGGGTGCCGGTGCCGGCGGCGGGTGTCGGCGCCCTGGCCGGAGCGCGCCCGCGCCCGCGGGTGCCGCGGGACGTCATCCGGCGGGCTGCGGCTGTCTCTCCGGCGCGGTCAGCCTCGTGGTCCCCGCCGGGATGTCCGACACCTCGATCTCGCGGAGGAGGGTGCGGGCCGGCGGGGTCAGGGGGCTGGTCGTGCTCCAGTGGACCGCGACGCGGCGGCCGCAGGGGACGTCGAGGCGGCGGGCCACCACACCGTCCGTGTCGGCGGTGGCGACGGCCAGGAAATTGATGACTCCGACGCCCAGGCCGCTGCGGACCAGGGAGATGAGCGTCTGCGGCTGGTTCGTGGCCTGGACGGCGTTCGGTTCGAGGCCGCGCTCATGGAAGGCGCGGTAGGGCTCGAAGGCCATCGCCTTCGCCGAGCCGAGGCGGCCGATGGTGATGACCGGGTACTTGGCGACCTCGGCCAGGGGCAGCGGCTCGGGCAGGCCGGCCAGCGGATGGTCCGGGCGGTGCACGACGATCAGCCCCTCCCGCCACAGGGGGCGGCACTCCACCGACGGCCCGGTCGGCGGCGACATGGGCCGCAGGCAGAGGTCCACCTCGCCCGCCGCAAGCGCCGCGTCCAGCTCCAGCGTGGAGCGCTCCACCAGGATCACCTTGATCGCTGGACGGGTCCGCGCCATCCGCTCCAGCAGCTGCGACACGAACGCCGCGCTGGCGCTGGGATAGCTGCCGAGCGTCACCACTCCCCGCGCCGCGCCGCGGTAACCGGCCATGGCGGCCTCCGCGCCGGCGAGCTGCCGCAGGATCGTCCGGGCGTGCTCGGCGAGGACCACGCCCGCGTCGGTGAGCGACACGGGCCGGCGGTCCCGGTCGAACAGCGCGACGCCCGCCTCCCGTTCCAGGGCGGCCACGTGCATGCTCACCCGGGGCTGGGAGCGGTGGATGACCTCCGCCGCCGCGCTGAAGCTTCCGGTGTCGACGACGGTGAGGAACGAGACGAGCCATTCGAGGCGCAGATCGGTACGGAGCATGCCTTTGCTCTACCGCCGTGCCTGGCGGCGGACAATCCCGGCCTTGGTTTCGGATGGGGGCCGATCCGCATTCCGAATAGCCGTGCGGTCCGCGGCCGCCGGCGTGCTCACCATGGGTTCGGGACCTGGCCGCGGCCAGGTCAGGACCCTCGCTTCGGCGCCTCGATGCGCTTGATCCAGTATTCGCGGGCCAGTGCGTCCACCCCCGCCGGCGCGACGCCCCGCAGGTGCACGACGTGGCCGTCGGTGCCCGCGATGCGGCCGTGCTTCTGGATGCGCAGGATGTGGTACCGCTCCGGCGCGAAGCCGAGTTCCACGTCGACCGGGAAGCGGCCGCGCTCGTCGCGGTCCGCGCCGACGCCGGGGCCGACCTTGCCCCCGGCCTGGACGCTCAGCCAGATCTGGTAGGCGAGCACGATCGCGATCACCACGGCCAGCTTGCGGAGCGTGGGGCTCTTGGCGGCCCGGCGCAGCAGCGACGTCCTAGGCGGCACCGTGCTCGCCTCCCGCGTCCTTGCCGCGCCCCGCGTCCTTGCCGCGCACTCGGCCGCCCTCGGCGTCCTCGCCGTGCGCGGCGCCGCCGCCGCTGGTGTCCTCGTCCTGCGCGTTCTCGTCTCCGGCCAGCAGGTCGTTGACGCGGTTGGCGGTGCGGCGGAACTCCGGCAGCTCCGCCGTCTCCTGCCAGCGGCGCGGCCTGGGCAGTGTCACGTCCACGATCTCGCGGACCCGGCTGGGCCGCCGGGACAGCACCACGATCCGGTCGGAAAGGAACACCGCCTCGTCGACGTCGTGGGTCACGAAGAAGACCGTCGGGCGGCGCGTCTCGAAGATGCCCGTCAGGTCCTCCTGGAGCTTGCGGCGCGTCTGCGCGTCGATGCTGGCGAACGGCTCGTCCATGAGCATCACGGCCGGCTCGTTCGCCAGCACGCGGGCCACACCGAGCCGCTGTTGCATACCGCCGGACAGCTCGTGCGGGTACCTGTGCGCGAAGCCGTCGAGCCCGACGAGCTTCAGGAACTCCTCCGCCCTGGCGTTGCGCTCGGCCCGGGGGACCTTGCGCATGCGCAGCCCGAAGACCACGTTGCCCAGCACCGTCTTCCACGGGAACAGCGCGTGGCTCTGGAACACCACCCCGCGGTCCGGGCCAGGCCCGTCGACGGGACGTCCGTCGACGACGACCGTCCCGCCGGACTGCCGCACGAACCCGGCGACGATGTTCAGCACGGTCGTCTTGCCGCAGCCGCTGGGGCCCAGCACGGAGACGAACTCGCCCTCCCGCACCGCGAAGGAGACGTCGTCGATGGCCGTGACCTCCTCACCGCTGTAGGCGTCCGTGTAGACCTTGTTCAGTCGGTCGATCTTCAGCGCGGTCATCCATCCGCCTCCATCGCGCGAACCATCCCCCAGCGTTCGACGGTCGCCCGCTCGAACGGGGCCAGAATCAGGGCGTCGAGCGCGTACCAGAGCGCGCCGAGGACCGCCATGCCCAGGAACACCTGGCTGACGTCGCCGACCCGGCGGGCGTCGAACATCATGAAGCCGACGCCGCTCGTGCCGACGATGATCTCGGCGGCCACCAGCGCCCGCCAGCCGTAGCCGAGCCCGGTCCGGATGCCGCCCGCCACCGACGGCAGCGCCCCGGGCACGATCACCTCCAGGAACACCCGCAGGCGGCCGGCGCCGAGGCTGCGCGCCGCGCGGACGAGCTCGCGCGGCACCTGCTCGACCCCGGCGACGACGCTCAGCATCAGCGGGAAGACGATCGTGTAGACGAGGACGAACGTCACCGTGGTGAGGCTGAAGCCGAACCAGACGATGACGATCGGCAGCCACGCGATGTCCGCGACGGCCTGGAAGAACAGCAGGATCGGCCAGAAGGCGCGGCGCACCGCGCGGCTCATCGCCACGGCGAAGCCCAGCGGGAGCCCGATGAGCAGCCCGAAGCCGACGCCGTAGCCCAGCCGGGTCAGCGAGTCCGAGAGGTAGCCGGGCAGGATGCCCTTCTCCAGCAGCTCGCCGAGCTTGTCCACCACGGCGGGCGGGCCGACGAAGAAGGACTCGGGGAACACCTCCAGCACGTCCAGCAGCCACCACAGGGCGACGACCGGCACGAACGGCCCCAGCGTGCGGAACGTTCCGCTGCGCAGGCACCGGCGCCATATCCGCCATGCCAGGCCGCGGCGGGCCCCTCGTCCGCGCCGGCCTTGTCCGCGCCGGCCGGGACCGCGTCCCGCGTGCTTCTCCTTCGCCGGGAAGGCGGTCGAAGTCATGTGCCCTGCGCTCCCGTCATCCCCCAGCGCTCGACCGTGCGCCGCTCCAGCGGCGCCAGCAGGAGCCGGTCCATCAGCAGCCACAGCACGCCGATGATCACCATCGACGCGATGATCACGTCGGTCTGGAAGTACTTCTGCGCCTGGAACAGCGCGTATCCGAGGCCCGCGTTGCTCGCGATGATCTCGGCCGCCACCAGGCCCCGCCAGCCGTATCCGAGGCCGACCCGCAGGCCGGTGACGATGCTCGGCAGCGCGCCCGGGAGCAGGATCTCCCAGAACATCCGCAGCCGGCCCGTCCCCAGGCTGCGGGCGGCCCGCAGCAGCTCCGTCGGGATCTGCCGGACGCCGAGCATCGCGTTGTACGTCAGCGCGAAGAACATCGCGTTCCACACGATGAAGATCACGGCCCGGTCGCCGTAGCCGAACCACAGCGTCGCGATCGGGATCCAGGCGATGCCGGCGAGCGCCACCGAGAACCGCAGCAGCGGCAGGAAGAACGCCGACAGCACCCGGCTGGCCCCGAGCGCGATGCCGAACGGCAGCGCGGTGACCAGCGCCAGCGCCATCCCGATGCCCGTCCGCCGCAGGCTGGCGCCCAGATGCCGCCACAGGTCGCCGCTCGTCCACAGCTCGCCCAGCGCCCCGAGCACGTCGGTGACCTGCGGGAAGACCCGCATCGGCGCCCCCGACGCCGACACCGCGACGGCCCACGCCGCCACGAGCGCGGCGAGCGGTCCGAAGAACCACAGCGCGCCCGAGGCGGTGGAGCGGAGGCCGCGCCGCCGCGGAGGCCGCCGCACGGCCGGCCGCCTCGCGGTCGGCGCCGTCACGACGGGCACGCCTTCTCGGCCGCCGCGCGGTCGAAGGTGTAGCCGTCCTGGATCCTCGCGGACGCCGGCATCGCCGGAAGGTCCTGGAAGAGCTTCGGCTCGGCGGCCATCACCTTGAGGATCGGTCCGGGACGGAAGAGCTTGTTGACGTCGAACCCGGCCTTGACCTTCCCCTGCGCGGCCAGCAGCTGGGCGACGGTGTCGAGCGCGAGGTAGTTGCAGGCCGAGAAGCGCGGGTCGAGCTGCTTCACGTTGTGCGTCATCGCCTCGGACGCCACGGACTTCTTGATCCCGGGCAGCCACCGCGTCGCGGCATCGGCGGCCTTGGCCGGGTTCTGCCGCATCCACTGGTCGGCGGTCGCCCGCGCGGTGAGGAAGCGGCTGACGACGTCAGGGTGCTCCTGGGCGTACTTGGGGGTGGTGACGATGTAGCCGACGAACGGGATGTACCCGCCGCCGCGCAGCACCTCCTTCGCCCCGGCCACCTGCTGCGTGATGGTGATCGAGAACGGGTCCCAGACGATGGCGACGTCGATGCCGCCGGACTTGAGCGCCACCGCCATGTCCGGCGGCTCGGTGTTCACGATCGTGACGTCGGCCGCCTTCAGCCCGGCCTTCTTCAGCAGCCCGAGCAGGTACAGGTGGTTGATGGAGCCCTCGGAGACGCCGACGCGCTTGCCCCGCAGCGTCTTCAGGTCCTTGGCGTCCACCCCGGAGTCGCCCTTCGCCACCACGGCCATGGTGTCGTCGATGCTGCGCCGGCTGGCCGACCCGGTGTAGTTGCCCACCAGCACCAGGTCGAGGCCCTTCTGGGTGGCGGCGATGGCCGGCGTGCCGACCTGCACGAAGTCCACCTGGCCCGCCTGGAGCGCATTGAGCGCGTCCACGCCTGTGGGGAACGGGTCGGCGAGCTTCACGTTGAGGTTCTGGTCGTCGAAATAGCCGGCCTCGACCCCGGCCGGCAGGCCGAGCTGGTCGATGGCCGAGACGTATCCCGCGGAGACCTTGGTGGGGGCGTTCGCACCGTCGCCTGCGACGTTGTCGTCGACGGTGGATCCGCCGGAACACCCCGCGAGCATCGTCACGATGCCAGAGCAGGCCACCGCCGCGAGATGGCGTTTCGCGCGCAACATGGGTCATCTCCTGATCGGTCTGGACGGTCGGACGGGTCGGTGGCCCCCGGCGAGCACGGCGTCGACCGTGCCGCGGCGGGGGATGGGGGTGACCGCGCCGGGGCCGGTCGTGGTGAGCGCCGCCGCCACCGCCGCGTAGCGGGCGGCCTCGGGCGCCGGCGCGCCGTCCAGCAGCCGGGCCGCGAACGCGCCGTCGAAGGTGTCGCCGGCGCCGGTGGGGTCGACCTGCCGCACGGGGTGCGGGTCGATGCGGGTGACCGTGCCCTCGTGCGCCACCAGCGCGCCCTCGGCGCCCATCTTCAGCACCACGGTGGACGGGCCGCGCCGGACGAAGGCGTCCAGCACCTCCCGGGGCCCGTGCTCCCCGGTGAGGGCACGGCCCTCCGTGAGGTTCGGCAGCGCGATGTCGCACAGCTCGACGCCGCGCATGATCACGGCGCGGGCGCGCTCCGCCGGCCAGAGGGCGGGGCGGAGGTTCGGGTCGTAGCTGACCAGCGTGCCGGCCCGCCGCGCCAGCTCCATGGCGTGGAAGCCCGCGTCGCAGGCCGACGGGCTGATCGCCTGGGTGATGCCGGTGACGTGGACGAGCCGGGCCCGGCCGACGGCGTCCGCCGGGATGTCCCGCGGGGCGAGCCGGCTGGCGGGGGAGTGCGCGCGGTAGTAGACGAACCTGCTCTCCGACCGCGTCCGGGAGACGAAGTAGATGCCGGTCCGCCCGCCGGCCTCGCGCACGACGTGGTCGGTGCCGACGCCCTCCCGCTCCCACAGCCGCAGGAACGCGGCGCCGAAGTCGTCGTCTCCGATCCGGGTGACGTAGCCGGCGCGGGCGCCGGAGCGGGCCGCGGCGACGGCGAAGTTGGAGGTGTCGCCGCCGTAGCCGACGGTGAAGGCGTCGTCGCCCTCGACCGGCCGGGCGCCGTCGATGCGGGCGTTGAACTCCAGCAGGGGTTCGCCCACCGCGAGGATGTCCACGGCTCAGATCCGGCCGTGCTTCTCGAGGCCGCCGCGCAGCGAGCCCGATTCGAGGATCAGCGCCGTCTGCTCCCGCTCCCGCCGCTCGATCTCCAGCGCCGCCTCCAGCACCGCGGCGACGCTCTCCGACGGGACGCACACCACGCCGTCGGCGTCGGCGACGATGAGGTCGCCGGGGCGCACCGCGACGCCGCCCATCTCCACGGGCTCGTTGAGGGACACCGTGCGGTAGCGGCCGACCGTGGTCGCGGGGACGCTGCCGCGGGCGTAGACGGGAAAGTCCGGATAGTCGCGGCGGATCTCCTCGACGTCGCGGACGGCGCCGTCGAGCACCGCGCCGGCGACGCGGTTGGCCACGGCCCCGGCCGACATGAGGCCGCCCCACACGGCGACGTCGGCGCCGCCCGCGGCGATGCAGACGACGCTGCCCGGCGCCGACTCGTCGATGGCCCGCAGGGCGTGCGCCGGCGGGGCCGGATCGGGCGAGGGCACCTCCAGCACCGTCGCCGCCGGGCCGACGAGCCGGCCCGCGCCGGGGAGCATCTGCCGGACGCTGCCGGACAGGTAGCCGCGGCGGCCGCCCAGTTCGACCGCGTCGGCCACCGAGGCGGTGGCGACGGAACGGAACGCGGTGATGATATCCGTGGGAAGCGTCGTGGTCATGTCGTCTGGGCTCCGTTCTCTGCAAAGCGTTCCCTGCAAGGCGCCACATTCCGGAGAGGAATTTCCGGCATGGCGCGACCGGCTCGGTGACGCGGCTACAGAAACCGTAGAAGCGGATTATCGGAGCGGTTAAGGGCGGAGCTCGAATGCGGTTATTCGACAATTGGATGCCGGCGGCTATACGGCGGCCGGCATCGAGGGCGGCGCGCTGTCCGGCCAGGGCCATGCGGGCGGGGCCAGCCGGCGCAGGCTGTCCCGTACCGCCTCCACGGCGGGCGACACGCCCTCGCCCAGCCGCCACCAGGCGGCGACGACCCGCTCGAAGCCCGCCCCGGCGAGCGGGACCAGGCAGACCCCGTCGGTGTTGGCCGTGGTCATGGCGAGCGCGTTCGTGATGCCGACGCCCAGGCCGTGCCGGACCAGGGAGATCAGTGTCTGCGGCTGGTTGGTGCGTTCGCTGATCACGGGGTGCAGCCCGTGGTTGGCGAACGCGAGGTTGGTCTCGTACTGGCGGCTGTGGCCGTCGTCGCTCTCCCCGATGCTGATCACCGGCAGCCGGGCGGCCTGCGCCAGCGTCACCTCGGGCTCGCGGGCCAGCGGGTGGTCGGCCCGGAACACGGCGACGAGCGGCTCGCGCCACAGCACCTCGCTGGTCACCCGGTCGGAGTTGACCAGCGGATGCAGCGGGCGCACGGCGAGGTCGACGCCGCCGTCCGCGAGCTGCTCCCCGATCTCCAGGCTGGGGCCCTCGTGCAGCACCAGGCGCACCTGCGGATGGGTGTCCCGCAGCGCCCGCACCGCACGCGGGTACAGGTACGCCGCGACGCTCGGATAGCAGCCCAGCCGGACCGTCCCGCACACGGTCCCCGCCGCCGTCTCGGCGAGCAGGTCGAGCCGGCGGATGATCTCCTCGGCGTGCGGCAGCAGCCCGCGGCCTTCGGGGGTGAGGATGGCCGGCTGAACGGAACGGTCCACAAGCCTCCGGCCGACCAGCCGTTCCAGGGCCGCGACGTGGCTGCTGACCCGTGGCTGGGAGCGGTAGAGGGTGCGGGCGGCGGCGGAGAAGCTGCCGTGGCGGGCCACCGCCACGAAGCTCGCGATCCAGTCGATTCGGTAGTGATGCGCGCTGCTGAGGTCCATGGCCGTCCTCCCACAAGCCGAGATCGTCGAGAACGTTACCCGCGGCGCACCGATAGTTAAATGGTGCAGATGGGTCGTCCGGGGCCCCTGAGGGCCGTCAGCGGACGAACTGGTCCGCGTAGCCGGCGCCGAGGCCGTTCTTCGCGTAGTGGGCCCGGCACATGTCGATCTTCGTGAAGGTGTCCTCGTAGCCGATCTGCTCGCCGTTCTCGTCGACGTACGCCATGGCCCCGGTGATGTTGAAGAACGTGATCATCTCGGGGCAGTCCGGCGGCACCTCCAGCGTGTGGATCTCGCCGGGCGGCTCATAGACGAAATGGCCCTCCTCGGCGACCCAGTCGTGCTCGTGGTACTGCCATTTGCCCTTGAGCACGAAGCCGAAGACGACCCCCGGATGCCGGTGCCGCGAGACGATGCCGGCGGCGGTCACCTTGAGCAGGTTGCACCACTGTCCGGTCACGGTGTTGAACATCAGCGGGCGGAACCACACGTTCGGCGCCTGCGGCACCCACACCCGGTCGTCGTCGGGCACGGCGGCCACGGCGATCTCCGGCGGTACGGCGGCGGACATGGGAATGACGGCCATGGACATCGATCCTTTCCGGAGTTCAGCGAGCGGGATTCACGCGGCCAGATATCCGCCGTCGACCGCGAGCACGGCGCCGGTGATGAACGCGGCGTCGGGACCGGCGAGGAACGACACGGCGCCGGCGATGTCCGCGGGCGTGCCCCAGCGCCGCATCGGCGTACGGTCGATGATGCGGCGGCTGGTCTCGGCGCTCTCGTGCAGTTCGCGGGTCAGCCCGGTGCGGATCCACCCCGGTGCGACGGCGTTCACCCGGATGCCCTCGTCCGCCCAGGCCACGGCGAGGGACTTGGTCAGCTGCAGCACGCCGCCCTTGCTCGCGCTGTACGCCGGGACCTTGGCGCCGCCGAAGAAGCTCAGCATGGACGCGATGTTGACGATGCAGCCGCGCGCGCCGGCCAGCGCCTGGCGGGCGGCCAGGCAACTCCGCATCGTGCCGGTGAGGTTGACCCCGACGACGTCGGCGAACACCTCGGACTCGAACTCCCGGCCGCGCGCGACGACGCCGACCGCGTTGATGAGGACGTGCAGCTCGCCGAACGTGCCCAGGAACACGCGGAGATCGTCCTCCCGCCGGACGTCGAGCTCCACTCTCCGCACGTTCTCGCCCAGTTCGCGCGCGGCGCTCGCAGCGTCGAGCCCGGCGGCGACGACGTGGTCCCCGTCGGCGGCGAAACGGCCGGCGATCGCGGCGCCGATCCCGCTGGTGCCGCCGATCACCACCACGGTCCGTCCTCCGGCCCCCGCAACGCGGTCATCGTGCACGGCCGTCTCCTCCAATGTTCGGCTCCGATGCGACGGACCCGATTGAACACAGGCGAGGCGCGGCCGTCAGTCTTCATACGAGAGGGGAATGAGGGTCATTCGGATGCCCTGCCACCACTCGCGCCCCACTCCGCTCGACACCCTTAGCGGCCCTGGCTGCTCTGCCTCGCAGCTCCGGGCCGCGGTTCCAGCCCCATCCCCGACGTGCCACGAACCCAGCGAGCATTTCTGGGCACGGCACTAGACGATCGCGATCCCGGCCGTATCGTG
The DNA here is from genome assembly GCF_004348735.1 of Actinomadura sp. KC06. Classification (GTDB taxonomy): domain Bacteria; phylum Actinomycetota; class Actinomycetes; order Streptosporangiales; family Streptosporangiaceae; genus Spirillospora. The sequence goes on along the minus strand of NZ_SMKT01000048.1, from coordinate 19,105 downwards.
ACCCCGCGGTGCCGCACGAGCTCACCGCGACGTCCTCGGCGAGCTCGTGCGGCACCGCACCCACGACAATGTCCGGCGCGCTCTGACTGGCCCCACCTGTCGAACCTCACCGCGACAACCGATTGGCCGTGCCCGGACATGTGTGTCGTGGTTTACACGGATGTCTGAATCCACCGCAGGCCGGACGCTGTGCGGGGTGATTGTTGTCTTGATTCCTCACGCAGCGGGGGTCGTGGTGGAAGTGAGCTTGGACCGGCTGGCGCGCGAACTGCACGCCTTGGCCGAGCAGGGCGTCAGCGTTGAGGAACTGACCGAGGTACTGTGCGGTGCGATCGGGTCGCAGGTGGCACATGATGTGCTGCGGCTGGTGCACACCAATCCGGCGGCGGGATTGTGGCTGGGCTCGTTGCGGGGCTGGCATCGCGACGGGCCCGAACTCGCCGAGGAACTGGTGCTCGACCGCTTCGCCGACGGGGATCCGTGCCGACCCGATGACCTTGCGCGCCGACCTGTGCCGGTGGGAGTGGTGGGTGTTGGAGGGGGCGATGGGCCCCGGCAGCGTCGCACCCGGGAGATCCTCGCGGCGCACGGGGTGGGCAGCGAGCTGCGGTTGCTGGTGCGGGATCGCCGGGGCGTATGGGGTTTCGTGGGCGTGGCCAGGGCGGAGGGCGCCAGGCCGTTCGACCAGGACGAGATGGCCAGGTTGGCGCGGTTGGGTCCGGTGCTGGCGGCCACCTTCCGCACGTTCATGGGGGCGCAACCGCTGGCCCCGGGCGTCCCGGCGTTGCCCGCGGGGGTGATCATCGTCGGCGCCGACCACACGGTCCAACAGATCTCTCCACAGGCGAAGGAGTGGCTGGAGCAGGTGTGGCTGCCCAGGCAGCGCGGTGTGACGGAACGGGCCCTGGCCCCGTTCGCCGCGGAGATCTCGCATCACACGCGCGAGAACATCGCAGATCCGGGGGCCTGGAAGCCATGGATGTGCTTGTCGAAGACCAGCGCCGGACGCTGGATCGCCTTGCAGGGGCAACCCCTGGACGCCGATGGTTCCGGCGAGGTGGCCATTGTCGTCCAGGCGGCCGGCGGCGAGTTGCTGCTGACCTCCTTCTGCCATTGGCATGAGATCACCGCCCGTGAACGCCAGGTCATCGAGCAGTTGTGCACGGCGACGCCTCCCAAACGCATTGCCCGCGCACTGGAGATGTCGGTGCACACCGTCAATCAGCACCTGAAAACAATCTACCGAAAGACCGGCGCGGACGGTCGTGATGAGCTCCTCGCCGCTCTGGCGAGCTGAACGAACGCATTCCCGGCCGCGCATCACCGCACCCGAACGACGTCACACCCCTCGGCCCCACCACCACGTCGCACTCCGGTCGTTGAGGCCGTATCCCGGGCCAGGCCCGGGATACGGCCTCCTTTTGGTGACGCGTCCGCCATCTGTGAGCGATGGCGGGCCGAGGAGTGGCGAGGATGGTGATCACTGCCGCCACTGCCGGCCGGAACCGCTGTGGCAAGGCGACAGGATCACCGGCGCCGTTACGACCATTGCAGTGACGTGCTCCGGTCGTTCATCAGGTCACCGATGTACGTCGGGCCCGAAAGGAATCCAGTTTTGACACCGCCGAAGTACGGTTCCTCGAAGTGCGCCACGTAGCAGTTGCCGTAGGTCGCGAACCACGAAATGGTGTTGTCGAAGCCGACGGTCCTCAAGTCCCCGAAGCTGAAATCCACGTCGGAGATGGGGCCCGAGCACAGGTGGTCTCCCGTGAACACCCTGCTGGGACCGTCGACGTTGTGCATGTACTCGATGGAAACGACGATGTGGCCGGCTTGGACGGCGCCTCGCGAGCTCTTCTTTCCGCCGGAAGTGGAATTGAGGCGGTCGTTGAACCTCCGGTCCGACACCGCGGCGGCCGGGCTGTCGGGGGCGTCGGTGATCCGTCCGCCGGTGGCATCCGCCATCGCCTGGCGGAAGGTGGAGTGGCAGGTCATCTTCCCGTGTTCGGCCAGGTAGACCACGCAGTGCTTCTTCGCGACCGCCCGGGACGGGGACTGAGCCGGACCCGGCTCGGCCTGCGCGCTGGCCGGCGCCATTACGACCGCGGCGGCGAGCGCCGGGGCAGCCAGCAGGCACGCCGAAAAGATCCTGTGCTTCGCTGTCATTCTTGTTTCTCCGATGCATGCTCGTTCCAGAGGGCAAAGGGCAGCCTGGGCTGCTCCGGTGCCAAAGGCCACGCCCACCGGTGCGGCCGGAATTGACCTCACCAGCGTTCCGTGCGGCCCGCCACCGAGCCCTCCTTACATGAAATGGTGCGGGCCGACAGAACAATGTTCACCCCAGCTGGCAGCGGAGAGATATACCTAATATTCGGGATTGCGAACCGGCCGCCCTATGATTTCGGTCAGCTGGCGTTGTCGTTGATCCTGGTCGACGAGCATGAATCCGAGTCGTCGTTCTTGCCGGTCTTCGCGCGTTGGCTGATTCCGACGAGGCGATCAGGTTGGCCGTGGTCGGTTTGGCGAGGTCAGCGGGCTGCGCGAGGATCCTGTGTGTGGGCTGGTGAGGTCTTGCGGGGTGCTGGAAAGCGTCGTTTGTGCCATCACGGCGCCATCGTCTGACGGTTCTCGCGGACCGCCGAGTAAGGCTGCTGTCTCCGCCATGGGCGAGCCACACCCGCGGGAGATGCTGAAGTCCCGGCCGGTGCTGGTGCGCCGGGACGAGGCTGAGGTGTTCGGCAAGGTGCCCGGCCCGATGACGCTGCCGGCTGACGCATCGGCCATCAGCGGATTCCTGAGTAGCAGCCGCACTGCCCTGAGGCCGGGGGGCAAGGACGGCGCGATCCCGCACTACCACCGCGTTTCGGTGGTGCGAGCGCTCTGCGGGACGTTAGTCGAGCAGACCTGCTTGGTGGGCGAGGATGGCGGCTTGGACGCGGTTGGTGAGGGAGAGTTTGGTCAGGATCCGGCTGACGTGGGTTTTGGCCGTTGCCTCGCTCATGTGCAGGCTGGTTGCGATGTCGGTGTTGGACAGGCCGTTGCCCAGCGCGATGAGCACGTCGCGTTCTTTGGTGGTCAGGGCCTTGAGGCGGTGTTCGGCCTGGGTTCGTCCCGATTCGGCCTTGGTGAAGTGCTGGAGCAGGCGGCGGGTCACCTTGGGGGAGAGCATCGCTTCGCCGCGTGCCGCGCTGCGGACCGCGGTGATCATGTCACCGGCGGTCGCGTCCTTGAGCAGGAAGCCGACCGCTCCGTGGGCCAGTGCGGTTCGTACGTATTCGTCGAGGTCGAAGGTGGTCAGGACGACCACGTTCGGCGGGCGGGGCGATCTCGCGAGGCGTTCGGTGGCGGTCAGGCCGTCGGCGCGGGGCATCCGGATGTCCATGAGCACGACGTCGGGGCGCAGGTTCTGGGCCATGGTCACCGCTTCGGCCCCGTCGCCGGCCTCGCCGATCACGGTGATGTCCGGGGCGGACTCCATGATGGTGCGCAGCATGGAGCGCACCATCCACTCGTCGTCGGCGATCAGTACCCGGATCGGTTCGCTCATGGGGTGTGCTGTCGTGTCAGCGGGATGTCGGCGGTGATGTCGAATCCGCCCTCGGCGGTCGGTCGTGCGGTGAGTTCGCCGCCGACCAGCCGGACTCGCTCGGCGACGCCGATCAGGCCGTGCCCGCCGGCGGGCAGCTCGGCGTGGGCGGCGCGCGGCGCGCGGCCGTTGGTCACGCGCAGGTGAAGGGCGTCGTGGGTGTGGTGGATACGGACGTGGGTCGGTGCGGTGGCGGCATGCTTGTGCACGTTGGTCAGGGCCTCTTGGACGACACGGTAGACGGCGTGCTCGACGAACGCGGGAAGCGCGGCGTCGCAGTCGTCGACCGCCTCCAGGGTGACCGGCATGCCGAGACGGCGGGACGACTCGACCAGCCCGCCGAGATCGGCCAGGGTGGGTTGCGGCGTGAGCGGCGCGGCGTTGTCGCCGTCGGCGCGCAGGACCTCCACCAGTGAACGCAGTTCGTCCAGTGTCTCGCGTCCGATGACGCCGATCCGTGTGCCGATGGCGGTGGCGTCCTGGTCCCGCGCCACCTCCAGCGCCGTGGCGTGCAGCACCATCAGCGACACGCGGTGCGTGACCACGTCGTGCATGTCCCGGGCGATCTGGGCCCGTTCGGCGCTGCGCGCCTGCAGGACACGCTGGTGCTGCTCGCGTTCGGCGCGTTCCGCCCGCTCGCGCATCCTGGCGATCAGCTCGCTCTGGGCACCGACATAGAGCCCCAGCAGGGCGGGGACTCCGCAGATCAGGGCCGTGACCGCCGTCGCGGCGTCGGTGCCCGCCGCCCGCTGAATCGGGACGCCGACCACGACCGCCGCCGCCACCAGGATGCTGATCCCCGCTGCACGCTGTGATCGCGTGCGCCGCGACGCCATGTGCCGTGCCAAGGTGTACTGCGCGACCATGACGGCTATGTAGGCGGACAACACGACCCAGCCGGCCAAGGCGACCAGGACGAACAGCGCTGGGCGGCGCCTGCGCCACCAGGCCGCGGCGCCCACCGCGAGCCCCGACGACAGCGCGATCCACATCGGTGGCCGCTCGAGGTAGGTGATTCCGACCTCACCCATGGAGCGGCCAGAGCCGCCGTCACCGGAGGGCGCGCTCGCGGCAAGGGCGACGGCCACCAGCGCGTCGATCACCCGATGGCGCCCTCCCCATACGGCCGCCCAGAGCGCCGCGGGGCGCAGGTCGATCGGCATTGGCGGCCTCATGGGTCGCACGCTATCCGCGCCGCGCGACCAGGGCATCAATAGAAAGTTGTACGTCGGCCCCGTGAGGGCTCCGACTTTCCGCCGAGGCGGAAGCCCGACAATGGCGGATGCCCGGGGCATGGCGGGCCGGTGAGGCTGGGCCCATGCCATCGCAGACCATGCACACCGAGCCTCCGCCCGGTTCACCACACGCCTACGCGCCGCGCCGCCATGACGCAGGCTGACGGCGGTGCGAGGCCGGCCCGTCCAGTGCTCGCCGGGGCGGACCTCGCGAAGAACTACGGGCGCACCACCGCTTTGCATCATGCCTCGCTCGTGGTCGACCGGGGTGAGTCGGTCGCGGTGATGGGACCGAGCGGGTCGGGCAAGTCCACGCTGCTCTACTGCCTTTCCGGCGTCGTGATGCCCGACGGCGGGGAAGTGGTGTTCGACGGCGTCCGGGTCGATGAACTGTCCGACGCCGGGCGCACTGATCTGCGGCGGTCGGACTTCGGATTCGTCTTCCAGTTCCCCGGCCTGCTGCCAGAACTCTCGGCGGTCGAGAACGCGGCGCTGCCGCTGATGCTGGACGGCACCGCCCGCCGCGACGCGGTCGCCCGGGCCCGGGAGCTGTTCCCGTCGCTCGGTCTCGACGGCCTCGAACGGCGGCGTCCGGGCGAGTTGTCCGGCGGCGAGGCGCAGCGCGTCGGGATCGCCCGTGCGCTGGTGCTCGCCCCCGCGGTCGTGTTCGCCGACGAGCCGACGGGCTCGCTCGACACGCGGACGGGCGACGAGGTCATCTCCCTGCTGGTGTCGACGGTGAAGGACCGGCAGGCGGCGCTGGTGCTGGTCACCCATGACGAGCGGGTGGCCAAGCGCTGCGACCGGATCGTCCAGGTCGTGGACGGCCGGACCCTGCCCGAGCCGAAGAGGGTGCAGTGATGCGTGGACTGTGGCTGCGCCTGCTGCGCGGCGGCGGCCGGTCCACCCGTCTTGAGGTCGGCCTCCCGCTGGTGGCGGGCGCCGTCATCACCCTGGTCCTGCTGCTGTTGCTCGGGTTGCAGCAGGGCCTGGACAACCGGGCGGAGCGGACGGCGTGGCGGACCCCCGAGAAGGCGACGAACGGGCCCACGGCGATCCAGACGGGTTTCACCGACTACGTCGAGGAGCGTCCGCTCGCGGTCGTCGAACTGGCCGCCCTGGGGCAGAACCCGCCCGATCTCCCGGGAATGGGCAGGTTCCCGGCGCCGGGTGAAGTGTGGGTCTCGCCGCGTCTGGCCGAGCTGATGGCGGACCTGCCGGCAGACCGGCTCGCCGGCAGGTTCCCCGGTCCGGTCACCGCCGAACTCTCCCGGGAGAATCTGGAGCATCCCGACGAACTCGTCGCGGTGGTCGGGCGGCGTCCGTCCGATCCCTCGATGCGCGACCGGCGGCCGCGGCATCAGTGGAACGAGGTCTCGTCGGTGACGCCGACCAGGATCGACGGATGGTCGGACACCCCGGATCTCTACCAGACCACCTACCGGGACATCGCGCTGCTCGCCATCGTCCTGACCGCGCTTCCGCTCGCCGGCCTCGGCGGGCTGGCCTCCCGGCTGATGGCGGGACGCCGGCAGCGGCGGCTGGCGACCCTGCGGCTGCTGGGCGCCCGCACCTCGCAGGTGGTCCGGCTGACCATCGCCGAGCTGGCGACGTTCGCGGGGATCGGGGCGGTGTGCGGGGCCGTGCTGCATCGAGTCCTCGTGCCGTTGACGGCACGGGTGCCCATCAAGGGCGGGGAATGGTTCACCGCGGACGTGCGGCCAGGGGTGGTGCTCACCCTCGCCACCGTGGCCGCGGTGGTCGGCGTGCTGACGCTGGGCGCGCTGACCGGGCTCCGGGCGGCGGTCCGCGACCCGCTGGGCACCTACCGCCGCGCTCGCCGTGACCCGGGGCGGGTGCGGCTGTGGTCCGTGGTGTTCATCGCTGCGGCGATCGCGCTGTTCTGGCTGCGCAGCAGCAACCCCTTCGTCGGCGTCGCCTTCACCTTCGTGGTGCTCCTCGGCTGGGGACTGGTGTCGACGGGGCCGTGGATCGTCGCGGGACTCGGCAGGCTGCTGGCCTGGCGCGCCCGGCGTCCGGCGACCTTCCTCGCTGGACGGCGCCTGTCGGACAGCCCGCGCAGCGCCTGGCGGACGGTCGGGGGCCTGACGCTCGCGTCCTTCATCGCCGGGTTCGTCGCCATCAGCCTCCCGGCCGGAGCCGGCAACGTCGGCGCGTACGCGTCCGGGACCGAGCGGCTACAGGCCGTCGTGCCCGCCGCCTCCCTGGACGCCAACGCCCGCAAGGCCGAGACCGTGCTCCGGACCGAGGGCATCCGCGCCGACGTGGAGACGGGCGGGGCGCCGGACTGGCTCAATGCGAGCGAATGGGCCACGCTCACCCTGGACACGCGAGGCCCCGACAGCGAACAGGACCGCGCCCGGACCGCGATGATCGAGAGCGGCCTGTGGGGTCCGGAGATGAGCATGGCCGAGCACCTGCCGAACATGTGGCTGCTGCGGGACGGGGTCGTCATCGGCTTCCTGATCCTGCCGACCGCGGCGCTGGTCGCGCTCGCCTCGATGATCATCGGCGCGATCGCGCGCATCTTCGACCAGCGGGACACCTTCATCGCCCTGCGGCTGGCCGGCACCCCCCAGACGGTCCTGCTCGCGGCGCAGCGCCGCGAGATGATCCTGCCGTCGGCCCTGCTCGGCACCATCGCCGCGATCGCGGGGTTGGCCAGCGGCGCGACGATCGGCTCGGCCGGCGTGCTCAACCCCTACAGCACCGGTGTCCTCGCCGGCCTTCTCGCGCTCGGCGCGATCGCCCTGCTGCTCGCCGACCGGACCGCGCGACCCGTCCTCGAACGGGTCGGCACCGACCTCTCCGAACGCGAATAAGGGCTCCCTACTCGGTGAGTTCCCGCAGCAGCTTGCTTAGAAGCTTGTCAAGGACGGTCAGTTCCTGGTCGTCCAGCGCTGAGAACAGGCGGGTGACGTTGGCGGTGTGTTCGGTCATCGCGGCGTCCACGGTGGTGTACCCGTGCTCGGTGAGCCGGATCCGGAAGCTGCGCCGGTCGGCGGGGTCCAGGGTGCGTTCGACGAATCCGGCGGTCTCCAGCCGGTCGAGCCGGTTGGTCATCCCGGCGCGCGAGAGCATCAGCAACTCGGAGAGGTGCGAGGGGCTCAGCGTGTACGGCTCGCCCGAGCGCCGCAGCGCCGCGAGGACGTCGAACTCGCCGCGTTGCAGGCCGAAGGCGGTGAACACCTTCTCCTGGGCCGGGCCCAGCACCAGGCCCAGACGGCCGAGGCGCCCGGCGGCGGCGATCGCGGTCAGGTCGAGATCGGGACGTTCGCGTCGCCAGGCCGTGATGACGGCGTCGATCGCGTCCGGGGAGTCTGCGCTAGCGGTGGCCATGAGGGCATCCTACTTCGATGGTTGCGCTATTTGATGCCAGATAATTTGACGCCATACTATCAGGTATGGAACTATCTCCTCCATGACCGAACCACACCCACGGGACACGCCGAAGGGCCGGCCGGTGCTGGTGCGCCGGGACGAGGCCGAGGTGCTCGGCACGGCGCCCGGCACGATGACACTGCTGGCCGACGCATCGGCCACGAGCGGATTCCTGAGCAGCAGCCGCACCGCCCTGGGCCGGGGCAAGGACGGCGCGACCCCGCACTACCACCGCGCGTCGGCGGAGATGTTCTTCATCCTCGACGGCCGGCTGCAGGTGCTGATCGGAGACGAGGTGGTGACCGCGCGCGAGGGAGACCTGCTGGTGGTCCCGCCGCACACCCCGCACGCCTTCGCCGCGCCACCTGACTCGGCCGCCGACGTGCTGATCGTGCTGACCCCGGGCGTGGACCGGTTCGACTACTTCCGCCTGCTCGACCGGATCCGGCACGGCCAGGCCGACCCCCAGGAAGTCCTGCGCACGCAGGAACGCTTCGACAACCACTTCGTGGACAACGCCGCCTGGAGCCAGGCCCGTAGCGCCTCGAAGACCTGACCGCACCCCCCCGCCCGGGCCGCCGCCCAGCACGGGGGAAACGGCCCGGCTCACCGACGGCCTCGCCCGGCAAGGGCTGCTGGACGAGTACCGGGTCTGGATCTACCCCGTCCTCAAGGGTTCCGGCGAGCCCTTGTTCCGCCCCGACAGCGTCACCGGCCTCGAACTGACCGACACCACCAGGTTCACCTCGGGCGTCGTCGTGCTCACCTACCGACCCACCAACCCCGCGCACCACCCAGGCCTGCATCGACGAACGCAAGAACCTGAAGCCTCACCGGTCTACCTCATGAGGCAGGCTCCTCGCTCGCATTGACTGAGGTCCTGCCGTTAAGCGCCGGTTGAAACCGGCGCTTTCGCCTCCGCGCCAAGCGCCGGTGATCGTCGGTCGCGGAATCGAGTGCTCGATTGACGACTTCTCTACTGGTAGGCGACTGCCCGCCCGCGCGGCCGGGCGGCTGAGCTCCAGAGAGGAAGGACCGGATATGGTGACCGTTCGCAGGCGGTGGATCGGGCTGATTGTGCTTACTCTGCCCACGCTGCTCATCTCGATCGACATGACCGTGCTGCATCTGGCGGTCCCGCACTTGGGTGCTGACTTGGGCCCGACGGCGAACCAGCTGCTGTGGATCCTGGACATCTATGGCTTCATGATCGCGGGATTCCTGGTGAGCATGGGGGTGCTGGGGGACCGGATCGGGCGGCGCAAGGTCTTGCTGGCCGGCGCGGCCGCCTTCGGTGTGGCGTCCCTGCTGGCGGCGTACTCCACCACCGCCGAGATGCTCATCGTGTCCCGCGCATTGCTCGGCGTGGCGGGGGCGACGTTGATGCCGTCGACCATGTCGCTGATCCGCAACATGTTCACCGACGACGCGGAACGCACCAAGGCCCTGGCCGTCTGGATGGGCGGGTTCATGGTGGGGTCCGCGATCGGTCCGCTGGTCGGCGGGCTGCTTCTGGAGTTCTTCTGGTGGGGTTCGGTCTTCCTGCTGGGCGTGCCGGTGATGGCGATCCTGCTGCTCGCCGGGCCGTTCCTGTTGCCCGAGTACCGGGACCCGGAGGCCGGACGGCTCGACCTTCTGAGCGCCGTCCTCTCCCTGGGCACCGTGCTCTCGCTCATCTACGGCATCAAGCGCATCGCCACCCATGGCACGGACGCGACAGTGGCGGTGACCATCGTGGCCGGCCTTGCCCTCGGCGTCGTCTTCGTGCGTCGGCAGCGGCACCTGGCCGACCCGATGATCGATCTACGGCTGTTCCGCTACCGCAACTTCAGCGTCTCGCTCGCCTCGATGATGGTGGGGCTCATCGCGATGGGCGGCGTGATGCTCTTCGTCAACCAGTACCTGCAGCTGGTCCGGGGCCTGTCGCCCCTTGAAGCAGGTCTGTGGATGCTGCCGCAGGCCGCTTCGGTGCTGCTGAGCACCCAGTTCGCGCCGCAGGTCGTCGACAGGTTCCGCCCGGCGGTGGTGCTGGCCGGATCCATGGGCGTCGTCGCGGCCGGCGTGCTACTGATCAGTACCGGCAGCCTGGCATGGGTCATCACCGGGCTGGTCGTGATGGGCCTGGGCTTCGGCCCATGGATCCTCCTGGCAATGGACCGGATCATATCCACGGCGCCCCCGGAGCGGGCCGGCGCGGCCTCGGCGATCTCGGAGACCGGCCAGGAGTTCGGGCTCGCCGCCGGGCTGGCGTTGCTCGGCAGCCTGGGAACGGCGATCTACCGGAGCGGCCTGAGCGACTCCCTGCCCACCGGCGTCCCGCCCGCCGCCGAGAGCGCGGCCAGGGAGAGTCTCGCCGGCGCCGTCGAGACCGCGGAGGGGCTTCCCGGACCGGCCGGCCCCGAGATGCTGGACGCCGCACGGGACGCCTTCACCACAGGACTGCAAGTGACGACCCTGATCAGCGCCGCCATCGTCGCCGCCGGAGCGATCGTGATCGGTCTGCTGACCCGCCACGAGCAGGCCCCCGTTCCCGAGGAGACCGATAGCACGCCGGAGACGTCTGATGCCCTCACCTGAATCTCACAACGGGTCAAGCACCGCCTGGACGTCGGCCGTGGCGATCTCGCGCAGGTGGTCGCGGGTCGCTGCTAGTTGGTCAGAAGGTTGTGCGTTCGGCGCGCCTCGCCGCCTGTGCGGGGCAGGTGAGCCGGGCCGCCAGCTCCCAGACCTGTTCGGGACGCGGGTTGGCGCCGGTCAGCACCGTGGCCAATCGGTCGCCGGCGACCGCGCCCTCGGCGATCGCCGCCAAGCCCGCCGCACCCGCCGGTTCTAGGACGATCCCGAGCGTGCGCGCGGCCAGTTCCATGGCGGCGGTGATGGCCTCGTCGGTCACCAGGACGATCTCGTCCACCAGGGCGCGGGCCCGCCGTACCGAGGCCTCCAGCGGGCTGCGCACCGCGATCCCGTCGGCGAAGGTACGGGCGCGTTCGATGGGGACCGCGTGGCCGGCGCGGAGGCTTTCCAGCATCGAAGGGGCGCCTTCGGCATTGACCCCCACGATCCGGGTGCCGGGTGCATGCTCTTTCGTCCAGCGCGCCACGCCGTTGATCAGCGCGCCGTCGCCGACCGGGAGCACGACGGCGTCGAAACCCGGCTCCCCTGAGCCGCGGGTCAATTCGAGTCCGCTCGTCCCGGCGCCCTCGGCGATCGCCGCTTGTAGACCGTCCTGCAGGTAGACGCGGTCCAGATGGCGTCCGGCGTGGGCGGCGGCGGCCTTCCGCGCCGACGAACCGTCCGCCCCGGCCTCAACGACCCGGGCGCCGAAGGCCTCCATCCGCTCCCGCTTGGCGGGATTGACCGTCTCGGGCACGAACACCTCGACCGGCATCCCGCGGGCCCGTCCCGCGTAGGCGACGGCCTGACCGAAGTTGCCCGAGCTGGCGCACACCACCGGTGTGCCGCGGGCGAGCGTGCTCAGCATCAGATCGGCGCCCCGGCCCTTGAAGCTGCGCACCGGGTTGGCCGTCTCCAGCTTCACCGTCACCTTGCGGCCGCCCAGCGCCCGGCACAGTTGCTCGTCAAGGTACTGAGGGGTGTTGAGGAACACCGGATCGATCACTCGCATGGCCTGCTCGATGCGCGCCGCGTCCAGGTCCATAACTGTCACCTTTCCTCAGAGGCTCGCCGACCCGGCTGACGTTATTCGAACTCCCGATCGAAGCGATTGAGAAATATCGCGCCCCGGCGCAATAATCTTGCATGCCCGAATCGCCGCCACCGCGCCTGGACGACATCGACGCCCTGCTGCTGGACCTGCTCCAGCACAACGCCGGACGCACCCTGCACGACCTCGGCGAACAGATCGGGCTGTCACCGAGCGCCGTCCAGCGGCGGATCGCCCGCTACCGCAAGGACGGCCTCATCACCAGGCAGGTCGCCGTCCTCGACCCGCACCGCCTCGGACCAACCGTTCTGGCCACCGTCCTGGTGACCCTCGATCAGGAATCCTTCGAGCACCACCGCGCCTTCTCCGAACGGATGCGCGCGGACCCGCAGGTCCAGCAGTGCTACCGGGTCGCGGGACCATGGGACTACGTGGTCGTCCTGACCGCACGGAGCATGCGCGAATGCGGCCGCCTCGGCGATCGGCTGTTCAAGGCCGACGACAACATCAGGCGTTACGAGACCCTGGTCGCCTTCGACACCATCAAAACCGGCCTGGCCCTCCCACTTCCCGCGCCACAGCCCTCTCGACCACAAGACGGCCGACCATGAGCGACAAACCCAGGTGACCGAGACGGAGAGCCCATCTCCTTGTTGACGAGCATCGAACGCGGCGGCATAGGCACAGATTCATCTGAACCCGGACGCGCGGGTTAGCGCCGGGGCCGCCGGCAGAATGCGGTCCGATCCTCCAGCTGATCGCTATTGCATCTGATGGGACTGCGGGTCGTTCGACACGTGGAAGCCCACCAACGGGGACCCTGGCGTCAGCATCGGAGCCGCGGAACTGGAGCCTTGTAAGTCGGCTCTGGCCCGCTGAGCCGTCTTCAGTTCGCCGGTGGGGTGAACTGGCTAGCGGTGAAGGCGGCTCCCTGCGGGTCGCGGACCACCGCGGCACGGGTCCAGTCGGTGTCCTCGGTGCTCACCACCGTGCCGCCCAGGCGCTCGACTTTGGCGACGACGTCGTCGCGATCGGTCACGGTGAAGGTCACGTGCCAGGCAGGCTGCTCGTCGTCGGCCGCCGCCGTCAGCCAGCCGATCGCATCGGCGAAGCCGGGTGGTGCCTCGATCGCCGCCTGGCGCTGGTGGATGTGAGGATCGACGGTCGCGGCGAGGTGGTCGCCGTACCCCGGTCGCCGGATCATCGCACCGAACCCGGTGTCGGTGACCTGCCAGCCGAACACCGCGGTGTAGAAGTCGGCGGCCCCGGCGGGATCGGCCGAGTGGAGATCGCTGAAGTTCCAGGTGCCGGGTGCGTTGGTCAGCTGGGCACCGAGGCGGTTGCGGGCTTCCCACAGCCGAAACGGCACGCCGCCGGGGTCCTCGCACAGCGCCAGCCGTCCGCCATCGCCGGCCGTTGTCGGAGGAAGGACGACACGTCCACCCGCTGCGGTCACCCGAGCCGCGGTCCGGTTCACGTCGTCGACCGCGACGTAGGTGTTCCAACCTCCGCTGCCGGGCCCGGCGGCATCGGCACGCTCGGCGAGCCCGGCGACATCCCGCCCATCGAGCTGCGCGACGACGTACTGCGAACCTTCACCCCCGACCTTCTGGAACGTCCACCCGAAAAGGCCGCTGTAGAACTCACGAGCGGCGGCGAGGTCGGGATGCTCGACATCGATCCACGAGGTGACTCCCGCCGGGTAGGTCCGCCGCGTGCCCCGCTGCATCTCCATGACAGCGACCCTAGGACACATTCAGGTCAGAGCACGTCCGCAACCCACCTGGATGAGGTGCCGCAGACGTCTATGGTGCGCACGGTGTTGCGGCGGAGTTGTGACCGCGGTTTCGGCGGCCCGTCTGCGACGAAGCGGTTGCGAAGCACGGCTGGCCAGTCAAGGGACGGTGCCTTGACCGGCACTGGACGGACGACCGAGCAGCGCTTACGGATCACGTTGCGGCCCCTGGGAGGAGGGGCCGCGAACGTGATTGCCTGCACCTTGATTGTTGTGGGGCCAATGCCCGGGCCCTGGTGGTCGATGTCTCCTGCGGCCGGTGGAAGCCCACTGCGCCGCTTGCTCGTGGCGGCCTTACGGCGTCTGGCGGCCGGCGGCGTGGACCTTGCCGGCCAAGCCGCGTGGAAGTCGGGTGCTGTAGATGCCGCGGCCGAAGGTGGCGGCGATGAGGCGGTTGGAGGACGCCTGGAATTCGATGTCGGTGATCGCGGCCAGCGGGAGGTCGCCGAGGCGGAACCAGAAGCGGCCGGACGGCGGCCCGGCGTAGACGCCGACATCGGTGGCGAGCAGCAGCAGCCCGTGCGGGCCGATGACGATGTCGTTCGCTGGGGCCCCGGGGAGGTTGCCGCTGATGTCGCGCCAGGTGTCGCCGCCGTCATCGGAGTGCAGGACGTTCCCGCCGGTGCCGCTGGCCCGGTAGCCGGAGAGGGTGGCGAACATCCGGCGGGCGTTCTGCGGATCGATTTCGACTCGGGTGACCCAGGGCTGGTCCTTCAGTTCCAGCGACCAGTTGGCGCCGTCGTTGCGGGTGAGGGAGATGCGGCCGTCGTCGGAGCCGACGACGACGGTGCCGGGGGCGGTCCTGGCGGCGGCCACGGTGGTGAGGGTGCCGAACGGGTACACCTCGTCGCGGCCGGGGCCGCCGGTGAGGTCGGGGCTGATCGGGGTGAAGTCGAGCCCGTTGGCGGACCGGTTGAGCCGGTCGCCACCGAAGTAGACGACGCTCGGATCGGCCGGGTGCAGCTCGATCGGGCTGAACCAGTTGAAGCGGTCGGCCGCTGCACCGCGCAACTCGGTGAGGGTGTCGCCGGCGTCCTCCGAGCGGAAGCAGGCGCCGAACTGGTAGCAGCTGTAGAGGATGTCGTGGTTCTGCGGGTGGATGACGTTGGCCTCACCGTCGCCGCCGAGGAACTCGTTCCAGCGCGGGCCGTTCCAGGTGCGCACCGAGCCGTTGTCCTGGGTGCCGCCTGCCATCCGGGTGACGTCCTGCGCGCTGGCGGTCACGCTGTAGAACTGGGTGTACGGCTCGTTGGCCGCCTTGATCCAGGTCTGCGTGGCGCCGTTGGCGTCGGAACGGTAGACGCCGCCGTCGTTGCCCTCGTATACACGTCCGGGCACCTTGGCGTCCCAGACCATCGCGTGGTGGTCGACGTGCATGCCCTCGTTGACCTTCCACGTCCGGCCGGCGTCGGCCGACTCGCGCAGGTTGGCCGAGGGCATGTAGAGGTGGTCGCGGTCGGCGGGGTCCACCCAGAGGTGGCCGGTCCACCAGAAGGGGACGTCGCTGGCCGGCAGCGTGCCGGTCCTGAACGAGGCGCCGCCGTCGTCGGAGACGTAGAACCCCTTCACGTCGCCGAACTGGCTGTACGTGGAGGTCAGCACGTACACCCGGTCGGGATCGCCGGGCGCCACGCCGATGCCGATGCGCCCGAGCCGCGGGTCGGACCGGAGTCCGATGTCGTCGCCGGGCGTCGGCGTGACGATGTTCTCCAGCCGCCGCCAGGTGCTCCCGCCGTCGTCGGAGCGGAACAGCCCGGAGCCGACGCCGCCGTAGCGCCGCAGGTCGGGCTCCCTGCGGCGGTCCCACATCGACGCCCACACGCGCCGCGGATTCCCCGGGTCGATCACCACGCTGTTGGCGCCGGTGGTGTCGTTGGCCCCGGCCAGCACGAGCGTCCAGGTACGGCCGCCGTCCTCCGAGCGGTAGACGCCGCGCTCGCCGCCCGGCCGGAACAGCGACCCGGTCGCGGCCACGAAGATCCGCCGCGGGTTCTCCGGGTCGACGGCGATCAGCGAGATGGTGGCGGAGTTCCGCAGGCCGAGCCGCTTCCACGAGCGCCCGCCGTCGGTCGACTTGTAGACGCCGTCGCCCTCGTAGGTGATGGAGCCGCCGCCGGGGTTGGCCTCGCCGGTCCCGGCGTAGATCGCCCCGTCGGAGCCGGCCGCCATCGCGCCGATGGCCTGCGGGTTGCGCCGCGGCCAGACGGAGGTCAAGGTGGCGGCCCGGTCGGTGCTCTTCCAGACCCCGCCACTGGCGGCGCCGATGTAGACGGTGTCACGCCGGTTGGGATCGACGGCGATCCCGGTGACCCGGCCGCCGATGTTGGCGGGCCCCTCGGAGCGCCAGTCGACCGGCAGCCTCGGCCCCTTCGCGGCGGCTTCCGAGGCCCTGACCAGCGCACGCTCCGGCAGCCCGAGACCGCCGGAGGTGTCCTGCCGGGCCTTGTATTCTCCCGGCGCCATCGGCCCCCGCGGCCGTGGTGGCGCGGCCGATGTCGCAGTGTTCGCGTCGGCGGGCACTGCGGCGAGGACGCCCGCCGGTGCCAGGATCACGATGAGTGCCAGGACGCGGGTCGCACGCCTTGGCCGGAGCGGAGAGCGCGGCATTGCGTACCTCCGGGGGATCGGCATTGATCATTCCGTCCCCTCTCGTATCCCAGGCCGCGAACCGAGTAAATAGCGCAGAGTGCCCGGCCTAAGCCGGTCAATCGCGGGCGAGTCTCTTCCTCGCTGCCTTTCGCCCCCTAACCTCGCCGTTCAGGACGACGCCCACGCGCGCGACGCACGGCAACGGCAAAGTGGGTGTGGCGTCCGACTTGACGGCGCGATGGCTGTATGGCGTTCGAGGGTGGGCGGCGTGGCCTCTCGATCGGGTAGGTCAGGTGAGAACTGACCGAGGAGCTCGACGGCGCACGGGTCGCCAATCGTGAACTCATGGCCTTCCCTCACGCTCCCGTGGGCGGACGCCTCGGCTCTGAGGATTCTCGCTGGCAGAAGGGGGATGTGAGCCGTCCCGGCGGGGGGTTAGCCTGGCAGGCCGTTCAGGGCTCGGTCGATTCGGTGGGTGAGGATCTCCTCGACGACCGGGCAGGTTGCGGGGTCTTCGCTGGTGCAGCTCAGGAAGTGGTCCAGGGCGTCTTTGGCCGCGCGCAGGTGTTCGATCTGCTGTTCGAGGTCGTGGGCGCGGGTGGCGAGGGTGTCTCTCCAGCGGGCGGGGTCCGGCGCTGTCATGAGCGTCGTGGTGTCGTCCAGGCTCATCATCCCGTCGAGATGCCACAGCTGCAGCAGCGCCAGCGAGCGGAGCGCCGCGCGGTCGTAGTAGCGGACTCTGGCCCGTCGGCAGGTCGGGTGCAGCAGGCCGCGTTCCTCGTAGTAGCGCAGGGCCGAGACGCGGACACCGAACGCGCGCGCGACCTCTGTGATCGAGTACAGCTCGTCACTCACCGGCGTCTCCAGGTTGCGCTCAAGTTGGCTTGAGAGGTCAGCCTATGGTGCATGAATCACCGGCAGACGACCACTCACCCTGTCCAGCGTCCCGCGCATCTGAGCGGCACCATCGAGCTCGGGGACCTGCGTGTGCATCGCCTCGGCTACGGCGCCATCCGGTTGACCGGTCCCGGGACCTGGGGCGACCCCGCCGACCGCGACGGCGCGATCGCGGTTCTGCGCCGCGCGGTCGAGCTCGGGATGGACTTCATCGACACGGCCGAGGCCTACGGGCCGTTCACCAACGAGGAACTGATCAGGGACGCCCTGCACCCCTATGACGGAATCGTGGTCGCCACCAAGGGCGGCGGCGTCCGGCCCGGGCCAGACCAGTGGGAGGCGGTGGGCCTGCCGGAGTTCATTCGCCAGGGCGTCGAGACCAGCTTGCGCCGGCTCGGCGTGGACTGCCTGGACCTCTACCAGCTGCACCGGATCGACCCGCGGGTGCCGCTGGCCGACACCCTGGGCGCGGTCAAACAGCTGCAGGAGGCCGGGAAGATCTGTCATATCGGCTTGTCGGAGGTCGACATCGCCGACATCCAGGCGGCCCGCGAGATCGTCGACATCGTCTCGGTGCAGAACCACTACAACCTCGCCACCCGGCACTGGGACCACGTCCTGAGCCACTGCGAGCAGCAGGGCATCGCCTTCATCCCCTGGGGACCGCTCGGCAGCGGAGACCTTTCCGCTCTCGGCGCCTTCACCCACATTGAGGGGCTCGCCGATCACACCACCGCCCAGATCGCGCTGGCCTGGCTGCTTCGACGCTCCCCGGTGACGCTCCCCATCCCCGGCACCGCGACGCTGCACCGCCTGCAGGAGAACGCGCACGCGGCCGCCATCAAGCTCAGCGACGAGCAATACCAGCGACTCACGGAGGGGAGCGGCCCTGCATGACCCTTCCCTGATAGGCACCGCCGAGGCCGGCTCGATGCCGGGCCCGCGACAAGGGGCCGTCCTGGCCGTGCTGTGTCTTTCGGTCCCTGCTGAGCGCCGGCGTCCGTCCCATCCGGGTGCACGACACGCGGCACACCTGCGGTCGACTCCTGGCCACGCTGGACGTGCACCCTCGGACGGCGATGGAGATCCTCCGACACAGCCAGATCAGCATCACGATGGAGGTCTACACGGAGGTGCCGACCGAGGTCACCAGAGAGGCTCTCAGGCGTCTTGGGGAGCGGTTGACTGGCGGTGGGGCTCGAGACTGACTTGAAGAATCCCTGGCTCCAGCGTGCACGGCACCGACTGGCCGTTTACTGGCCCGCCTAGTGCCGTGCCCGCTCTTTTTCTATCGACCAATCGTGGTCCAGAGCATCAGGCTCCGTGTTGACGAGGAACCGCCGCTGACATGGATCACCACACGATCCCAGCTTCGGCCGACGAAAGAGGATGAGCACAGGTTTGCGGCCCCCTTCCCCGTGTCGGGACGTTCAGCGCATTAAGTCTTCGCTGAGCTCGGCAGGGACGGCCCACTTGAGGCCAATGACCATGAGGTGCGGGTGGAGGTGAAGTTGGGCCACAAGAAAGACTGGATCTCGTTGCTGGCGTTCACCTTGCGAACCCGCCAGGTAAAGCATCCTAACTACATCACGTACAGCAACGATCCCGAAGTGATCTCGTTGTCCCCATGACGCCGACCGCTCCCAGGCGGGCGGGTGTAGCTGTACATCGTGGCTGTACCGACGACTAGAGGCCAGCTTCCGATGATCGGAAGTGGCCTCTGAGTTGCTGTCGGGACGGCGGGATTTGAACCCACGACCCCTTGACCCCCAGTCAAGTGCGCTGCCAAACTGCGCTACGTCCCGGTGCCCGTTGGAGCGGGCTTGATTACTGTAGCGCAGTCCGCGGGGTCTTGCGTAACGAGATACGGGGGCCTGTGGGGCTCTGGTAGGCAGGCCTGATGGTGTCTTTGCGGGCGGGGCTGGCCGGGGTGGTCT
>NZ_SMKT01000417.1 GCF_004348735.1 Actinomadura sp. KC06 | reverse complement strand
GGACGGGGGAGGCGAGGTGGGTGAGGTTGGGGAGAGTGAGGAGTTCGGGCTGGTCGGGGACGGTGAGTTCGGCGCAGAGGGGGGTGAGGGCGTCGCGGACCATGTCGGCGGCGTAGCGGTGTTCTTCGCGGTCTTTGGCGGAGGCGAACAGGCGGGCGGCGCGGTCGCGGTCGTCCGCGGGGCCGGTGCCGCGGGCGGTGGTGCCGGCGAGGACGAGGGATTCGACGTCGCCGCCGGTGCGGCGGATGAGGAGTTCGGGGGTGGCGCCGACCATGCCGGCGCAGGAGAAGGTGTAGCAGCCGGGGTAGCGGCGGGCGAGGCGGCGCAGGAGGACGCGGGCGTCGATGGGGGTGTCGGCGCGGACGGTGAGGTCGCGGGCGAGGACGACTTTGCCGAGGCGGCCGTCTTTGATGCGCGTGACGGCGGTGGCGACGGCGTGCTTCCAGGCGTGTTCGGGGAGGGCGCCCTGGGACCAGCGCAGGCCGGTGGGGG
>NZ_SMKT01000047.1 GCF_004348735.1 Actinomadura sp. KC06 | reverse complement strand
CCAGAAACGCTGGGTCCAGCGCTGGAAGCCCGCCCTGAACGCCTTCCAGATCGCCTTCGAAGGCCGCCTCACCCCAACCACCCACTGACCACCCAAACCCCAAATCAGCCGTTAACTTGACACTCCCCTGCTGGCGTATCGCGCTCGGGCTAGGGCCTGTTCTGTAAAGATCGTGTGGTTTGGCGTGTTGGTGCCCGTGACGCAGTGAGGTCTCCGGTAGGTGGTTCTTCGACCAAGAAGACCAGTGTCCCGGAGACCTCGTGGCCACGTTAGCGGTGACCAGGCGGTTCGACCTGACCGATGTGCAGTGGGCGGTGCTGGAGCCGTTGCTGCCGGCCCACGGGCAGACAGGCGGGTGAGACCGAGAAGCCGGCGGCCTCGTACGAGTCGTGGCGCGGGCTGATCGAAGCCGAGACCGCCAGGGGCTGGACGTTTCGCCGGGTGCGGGCGGTGTCGGAACCGTTGTCGGACTATCAGCGGATGGCGGTGGAGTGGAGCGGCTCGGCAGTGGACGCGGGAGAAGAGCTGCGCTGGCTTCCGCGCCGGCTGGTGTCGGCGGTGGCGCTGCCGGACAACGACTGTTTCGTCATCGAGGGCCAAGGGGTGATCTTGAACGTCCTGGACGCTGAGGGCGGTGGGCATGGAGTCGGTGGGGAGGAAGCCGCTGCCCAGGAAGGGCAGCAGGATCGGGGGCATGGGTGCGTTGCTGGCGGACTCGGGGGTCTGCGCCTTCAGGTCGAGGGCGACCGGCAGCCAGGTGATGGCCACGACGAACAGGTGAGCAGTCCGGCGGCGGCGATCCATTCGGCGGCGGTGGCGTTCGGGCGGAAGCCCATGGCCAGGGCGACGCCGATGAGGACGGCCATGCCGAGGAACTGCTGGATGACGGCGCCGACGACGTGGGCGGTCAGGACCGACGGCCGCCAGATCCGCATGGTTCGGAAGCGGGCGATGATGCCTTCGGTTTGCGGTTTCGGTCGCTGTGGTGGGTTGGTCGAGCGATGGCCACGAGCAGGACGGCTGTCACGGTCAGAGCACCGGCGATCCATACGGCGGATGGCAGGGGGCCCCGGACCACTCATGATCCAGGTCTCGAGGTGTCCGCGATCAAGGGGGAGGCCCGAGGTAAAGACCAAGCTAGGTTGGGATTGACCACCAGCGGACAACGCGAAGCGGGGGACACCATGCCGGAGGCCATCGAGATACGTGCTCTGCAGCCGGACGAGATCCCTTTGGCCGTCGGGGTGCTCGCCCGGGGGATGCGGGACAACCCGCTGCATGTGGCCGTGTACGGCGCCGATCCCGACCGCCGGCTGCGCTGCCACGCGCGGCTGATTCGCGCGCTCTTTCGTACTTCCAGCGCCCAACGGCCGATCGCGGCGGTACGGGGAGGGACGCTCGTGGGCGTGACCGGCGTCGCCCCCGCCGGAACCTGCCAGCCGGGCCCCGCCCGGAAGCTGCGGATGCTTCCCGCCGTGGCGGCATTGGGCCCCCGGACGGCGCGGCGGGTGCTCGGGTGGACCTCGACCTGGGCGAAGTTCGATCCGGACGAGCCGCACGTCCACCTTGGGCCGCTGGCGGTGGACGCGCACCTGCAGGGCCAGGGCGTCGGATCGAAGATCATGCGAGAGCACTGCGCGCGGCTCGACGACGCACACGAGGTCGGCTACCTCGAGACCGACAAGGTCGAGAACGTCGGGTTCTACGAGCGCTTCGGCTACTGGGTGACCGGCGAACAGCCGGTGCTCGGCGTACCCAACTGGTTCATGCGCCGCGAGTCGGCCGCCAGGTGATCGGCCAGCGGCAGACAGCCCCGTACGCCAGCCGTGCCCACCGTGATCGCCAGATCCGTCGGGCCCGCGCGGTCGCAAGCCCCTCGGCGATCCACCCAGCGGCTGGGCAAGTCCGGCGGTCCCGCTGTCGTGCCGTTGCCGACCACCGTGCGCAGTTGGCCGCGATCCTGGATCCGGTAACCCACGAACCCCGCCGGTGGCGACCCCCCTGCGAAACGCACCCGGTACGAGCACCTGGAGCTGACCTACACAATGGCGTCACCATCGGCCACTGCCGCTATGCCCGAGCATCCCGCCCGCGCAGGAGGATTGCCCACGGTATGGCCTGGCCATCGTCTCCCAGACGATGGCGACGCTGGCCAAAGCTCTAACCCTGGGGTCCTGGCCGGCTAGAGGCGGAGGTCGAAGGCCATGGTTAGGTTCTTGTCCTGGATCACGAGGGTGCCGTCGCCGACGGCCACATCCCGGCTGTAGATGTCGCCGATCACGTTGACGAGCGACTTGTGATGCCGCCGCGGCGCAGGTCGATCACGGCAAGCGCGGGTTCCTCCTGGACATGGGCGTACAGGAATCCGCCGGAGGCCGCGGAGGCCGCGGAGGCCGCCAGGTCGGGCAGCTTAGGCGCAGGCGCGGTCCAGTCCACCGTTCCCTCGCCCATTCGGTAGGCGGTGACCCGGCTCTGATCGGCGACCAGGAGGCGGTCGTCCACCACGGTGAACGTCGCGTCTTGGTGCCAGCGGATCGGCCGGGTCCACAGCACCTTCCCGTCGGCCGTGCGGTGGCCGAGGAGACGGCGTCCATTGGTGATCACCACCCGCCGGTCGGCGAATCGCTGGACTACTGCGCCCAGGTCCTCGCCAACGCCACAACCAACCAGGGTCGGGTCATCATCGCTACGCCGCTGTGGATCTGTGAACCCGCACAACCGACCGCTGGGTTCTGACCCATTCTGGCCGCCAGCCATGAACTACACCGCAATGGTGCGACGACTATATCTCTGCAGCATCAAACCCGAACCCCCGAAACGCCCGGCGCCGATTCCTCTTGATCGAGCTGTGGACCAGCGCCGCAGCAAAGCCTAAAGATCGGCGTTTCGACCTGCCAGATTACGCCGAAGATTCCCGGCTACTTATCAGCGAAGATCCCACCAGAGCCGGATTCTCGGAAGTCACTCGGAGAGTTTACTTCCGGGAACCAATCGTTCTCGGAAGTTCGCCGGGTCCGGTCACGGAAGCGTGAACGACAGGCCCGGCTCGGTCGGGTGACCGATGGTCTGCCGTCCGTCGGCGATGCGCATGCGGAACGCTTCGGGGCCAGGCCGGTCCGCCTGATCCCACGCGTCCCACGCGGCCTCGATGGCGTCCCACAGGCGCAGCGGTCCGGCCTGGCGGACGGTACCGCCGTCGGCGGCGCGGGTGAGGGTCGCGGCCGACCCGGTGATGACGTCGATCAGGTGCACTGTGTCACCGTCGGTCGCCTGCTGGATGCCCGGGGCGGCGAGCTGGGCCAGGAACCGGGCGAAGAACCCCTCGCCGGTTGCCGCCTCCATGCGGCTGGGGCTGTGCCGGACCGGGCGCGGCGCCGTGTCGCGGGTGAGGGTGGCCCAGTGGGTGGGGTTGCCCGGCTAGGGGCGGTTCTGGGTGCGGGCGGCCATGAACGAGATGGTGCCGGGCAGCAGCGGCCCGGCGGCGGTGCCGTCACCTGACACGGTGAGCAGGACGCGGGCGGAGCCGTACAGCCAGCCGGACAGGCGCGCAGGCCAGGCGCGTCGGTGGCGTGAGGCGGAGGGCCAGATCATGAACGATGACGAGACGATCGGGCAGGCGATCGCGTGAGCCCGCAAGCTGCGCGCCTTCACCCAGCAGGCTCTGGCCGAGCGGGTGCCGTGCTCGTCGTCGATGATCCGCAAGATCGAGCAGGGCGACCGTCCTGCCACCCCGTCCCTGCTCGCCGCGGTGGCCCGCGTGGTGCACGTGGCCATCACCGACCTGACCGGGCAGCCCTACCGCAGCCAGACCGAGGGCGATGACCGGGTGCGCGATCTGATCCCGCCGCGGCGCCGCGAGGTCTCCGCCTACAACATGGCGCCCGCCGACTCCGGAGGGCCGCTGCCCGAACTCTCCCAGGTGCGCGAGCGTGTGGAGGCGGCCAACAAACTCGCCCACAACATGGTCATCTTCAAACTCGGCCAGGCTCTCCCGAGCGTGCTGTACGACCTGCGCGCCCTGGTCCACGCACTGCCCGACGGCGGCCGCCGCGAGCAGGCGATGCCCACAACCGGCATAGATCCGCGCTGGAAGCCCTGGTCCAGGCACTACAGGGCTGGAGAGAAGCCTGGGAACCCAGGGGTTGATTCTTAGGAGGCGTCGATCCGTCCGACCGAACGTGGTAGTAGCAGTGGCTGTCAACCACCGCGACCAGACGCCCGCCGTTACGGGCACGGTTACCGTTCGGCGTGTAGGCCTTCTCAGGTTTGGTTCCATGTCCGGGGTCGGCGGGCGGTGGGAGGTCGGTCCTGCCGCTGGTTGAGTTCCTGGGCCTGGTCGCGTAGCCAGGCGACCAGCGTGGTGATCCGGGGGTCGTCGGGTGTGCGGGTGAGGAGGAAGTAGGCGCTGCCGTCGGGCTGGAATCCGAAGGGAGCGGCGAGCCGTCCGGTGGTCAGGTCGTCAGAGACGAAGGCGTGTGATCCGATGGCGACGCCGAGGCCGGCGGCCGCGGCCTGGAGGCTCAGGTAGAAGTGCTCGAAGGTCTGTTCGGAGGCAGGGGGGAAGGCGGTGCTCTGGCCGGAGGCCCAGTCGTCCCACGCGCTCGGGCGGGTCCGGGTGTGCAAGCGGGACACTTCGGCGAGGTCGGCTGGCTTGGTGATGCGCCGGGCCAGTTCGGGGGTGCAGATCGGGCCGGTCAGCTCGTCGAACAGCCACAGCGCGTGTACGCCGGGCGGCAGTTCGAAGTCGTTGCGGCGGATGGCCAGATCGATCCCCTTGCGGTCGAAGGGGACCGGGCCGCCGGCGGCGGACAGGTGCAGATCCAGTCCTGGGGCGGCCTGCGAGAGCGCGGGCAGCCGCGGGATCAGCCATCGCATCAGGAGCGTGGGCTCGCAGGAGAGCACCAGGGGGGTCTGCCGGGCGGCGTGCCGTACTCGGCGGGCGGCGGAGCTGAGGAGAGTGAGGGCGTCGGTCACGGCCGCGGCGAGGGCAGTGGCCGCCGGGGTCGGTGTCATCGCGCGGTTGCGGCGTTCGAACAGGGTGGTGCCCAGGGTGCGTTCGAGCTGTTGTATCTGGCGGCTGACCGCCCCGTGGGTGAGGTGCAGTTCGGCGGCGGCCTTGCTGACGCCGCGGTGCCGGACGGTGGCCTCGAATGCCACGAGGGTGCCGAGCGGTGGTAGGTCCGTCCACGTCATGTGTGAGATTTTCGCACATGTGGGTGACTATTTATCGATTGCCCTTGCCGAATATTCCGGGCGATAGTGAGTGTTGCTCACAGCAACCCGGAGGGATCATGTCACAGCAGCAGGACTACGCCATTCACTACGCGCCGCTGTTCACCACGTTGCAGACGATGGACGTGCAGGCCCTGATCGATCGGGTCGACGATCCCTGGTACAACCAGACCCTGATCCAGGTCGGGGACGTGCTGGTGCGGCTGGGCGTCATGCAGGGCGAGTTCCACTGGCACAAGCACGATGAGCAGGACGAGTTCTTCTTCGTCCTGGACGGGCTGTTCCGTATCGAGCTCGAGGGGCGGGAGGCGGTCGAACTCGGTACCCGGCAGGCGTACTCGGTTCCGGCCGGGATGCTGCACCGGCCCGTCGTACCGGTCCGTAGCGCCGTGTTGATGATCGAGAAGGCGGGTGTCGTCGCCACCGGTGACTGACCGGCCACCGTCCCGGAACGAGAGTCCGGAAGGAGAAGTTGTGCGGCCCTCACTACGAGCGGGATTGACCGCGCGGCTGGACTACCTTGTGCCAGCCTTGCGTACGGTGCCGCATCCGATGCCCGAGTCCGGCCACTTCACCGCGCTGCCTGCCGTATCGGCCACCGGCTGCCTGGTCGGCATCGTCGAATGGGCATGCATGCGCGCCCTCGACGGGCACCTGGACGACGGCGAGCAGACCCTGGGCGTGCACGTCGACTTCAGCCACGAGGTGCCCACGCCGCTGGGCAGCCCGCTCACCGTCGGGGCCGAGTTGACCGGTGTCGAGGGCCGCCACCTCACCTTCACCGTGAAGGCCTTCGACGACGCCGCGCGGGTCCGTGCCCGGCTGGACGGGCGGGACGGCCCGTGACTCTGATCGCGATCGTCGCCGACGACCTGACCAGCGCCGGTGACGGCGCGGCACCGTTCCGGGATGCCGGTTTCCCGGCCGTCATCACGTTCGCGGACGAGCCGCGGCGGCCCGGTGTGACGGCCGTCGACATCGACACCCGTACTCGCCCCGTGGCCGAGGCGGTACGGCTGAGCGCTCGCGCGACGGCCACGTACGCGGACGCGGACGTGCTGGTCAAGACCGTTGATTCCACGTTGCGTGGTCACCTGGTGGCGGAGGTCGAGGCGGCGTTGTCCGCGAGCGGAAGGCGTACGGCCGTAGTGGCGCCCGCCTTCCCCGGCCAGGGCCGTACGACAGTGGGCGGAGTGCAGCACCTCAAGGGCCGGCCGGTGGATCGGACCTGGTTCGCTCGCGACCCCGTCCATCCGGTACACCGCGCCGACCTATGCGAACTGTTCCCGGGCGCCGTGCTGAGCGCGCAGGTGGCAAACCTGATCGGTTCGGTCCGCTACGTCGTCGCTGATGCCGTCACTGATCGGGACCTCGACGCGCTGGTCGCCGCGATACCTGGGGTCGAGGAGGTGTTGTGGGTAGGGTCCCCGGGGCTGGCGGCGGCGCTGGCCCGCCGCCACGCTCCCCAGGCACCAGCGGCGAGTCCGGAGGTGGTCCCCGCGGCCGCGTCGCGGCTGCTGGTCGTGGCGGGCAGCCTGAACCCGGCCACCGACCGGCAGCTCACCCGGCTCGGCGCGGCCACCGGTGCCGAGCCGGTGCGGGTCGCCGACACCGGAGCGGTCGAGCGTACCCAGCGGCGGCTGGCGCGCCACGGCACGGCGATCCTGTGCCGGCCGCGGCGCCGCGTCACCGGCGCGCCGGTTCCGGCGGCGCTGGCGCGGGCGACCGCCCGGCTCGCGCAGGACAACGCCTTCGACGCGCTCGTGCTCACCGGCGGTGAGACCGCTCGCACGGTCCTGCTCGCCCTCGGCGCCCGGTCCATCGCGCTGGCCGGTGAGCTCGAGCCCGGCGTCCCGCTCGGCCTCATCGAAGGCGCTCCAGGCTCTGGGCGGCTGCCCGTCGTCATCAAGGCGGGCGGCTTCGGGGACCTCGACACGCTCGTGCGCCTGCACGACCTGCTGACCGCGACACCGGAGAGGCTGCCATGGTCCCCATAGCGATCACGATGGGCGACCCGGCCGGGATCGGCCCGGAGATCGTCGTCAAGCTCATCGCCGACGAACGCTGCGACCTACCCCTGGTCGTCATCGGCGATGGCGACGTGCTCACGCGCGCCGCCGCCATCACGGGTCTGGACGTGCCCATCCGGACGCTGACCTCACCCGAGGACCTGACGCCGGGCTCCGGCGTCGCGTATGTGCTCCCGGTGACGGCGCTGCCGGAGAACCTGCCCTGGGGACGGGTCGACGCCCGCGCCGGGCGGGCCGCGTACGAATACGTCGCCAAGGGCGTCGAGCTGGCGCTGGCCGGGCGGGTGGCCGCCCTGGTCACCGCGCCTATCAACAAGGAGGCGCTGAGGCTGGCCGGGCTGGCATACCCCGGGCACACCGAGATCCTTGCCAAGCTCGGCGGAAGTGACGCCTACGCCATGATGATGATCAACAACGAGATCCGCGTCGTGCTGGTCACCATCCACGAACCGCTGCGCGCCGCGCTGGACCGCATCACCGTCGAAACCGAGCGCACCGCGATCCGGCTCGCGTACGACGCGCTGCGCCGGGCCGGCATCGCCGCACCGCGGGTCGCGGTCGCCGGGCTGAACCCGCACGCGGGCGAGAACGGCCTCATGGGCCACGAAGACCGGGACGTCATCGCGCCCGCAGTACGAGCCGCCCGCGCCGACGGCATCGACGCCAGTGGCCCGTGGCCCCCCGACACCGTTTTCATGCGCGCCCGCAACGGCGAGTTCGACGTGGTCGTCGCGCAGTACCACGACCAGGGCCTCATACCCGTCAAGTACCTCGGCCTCGAACACGGCACGAACGTCACGATCGGCCTGCCCTTCGTACGGACCAGCGTGGACCACGGCACCGCGTTCGACATCGCGGGCAAAGGCGTCGCCGACCACACCAGCCTGCTGACCGCGCTGCGCCACGCGCGTACGTTGGCGGGTGCGCGATGACGCCGCTCGCAGCACTCGACGTCCTGCGGGCCGGGCGCTGGGTCGACCTCACCCACGCCTTCCACCCTGGCATCCCGCATTGCCCGAGCTTCGAACCCGAACAGCGCACCGTCGTCTACGACCACGCGCCGCGTTCGGGCACCCGCGGGTCCGGGTTCCTGGCCCACGAGTACCGGCACGTCGGCCAGTGGGGCACCCACGTCGACCCGCCTGCGCACTTCGTCCCGGGCCTGCGGTTCCAGGACCAGATACCGGTCACCGAGATGATCCTTCCGCTGATCGTCCTCGACATCCACGAGCAGGCCGCGGCCGACCCGGACTACTGTGTCACCGCCGCCGACCTGGCCGGCTGGGAGGCGCGGCACGGCCAGGTGCCGTGCGGCTCGTTCGTCGCACTGCGCACCGACTGGTCCCACCGCTGGTCCAGCCAGGAACGCATGATCAATGCCGATGGCGACGGCACCTGGCACTACCCCGGCTGGAGCCGTGAGGTGCTCGTCACACTGGTCGAAGACCGCGACATCACCGCCTGTGGACACGAGACCACCGACACCGACCCCGGAATCGTTGTCAGCCAGCGACAGGCACCCCTCGAGCACTACGTCCTGGCCCGGGACCGCTACCAGATCGAGCTGCTCACCGCGCTCGACCAGGTCCCCGAGCACGGCGCCGTCATCGTCGCCACCTGGCCCAAGGCCCACAACGGCTCCGGCTTCCCCGCCCGCGCCTTCGCCATCTGCCCTTGAGGAACCCCTCGTGGACTTCATCTTCATGCTCACCCGCGACGACCGGACCGTACGCGACTGCCTGGCACTCCTCGACGGTCTCGGTGACCTTCGCCTCCCGCACCTGGGCTTCAAGGACGTCGGCGTCGACCCCTCGACCCTCACCCGGCTGCACCGCCGCATCAAAGACACCGGTGCGACCAGCTACCTCGAAGTGGTCAGCACCAGCCGCGAGCGCGCCCTCGACTCGGCCCGGATGGCCGTCGATCTGGGCGTCGACTGGCTCATGGGCGGCACCTGGGTCCACGAAACGCTCGAACTGCTCGACGGCACCGGCATCGGCTACCTGCCCTTCCCCGGAACCCCGACCGGCCACCCCACCCGGCTCGGCGGCACTCCACAGCACGTGGCCGAACACTGCCGCCGCTTCGAGGAGGCTGGCTGTGCCGGCGTCGACCTACTCGCCTACCGCGCCACCGACGTCCCCCCGCTCGACCTCGTACGCGCCGCCCGCCGAGCCACCTCCGGCCGCCTCGTCGTGGCCGGCAGCATCACCACCCCAGAACAGATCCACGACCTGGCCGCAGCCGGAGCCGATGCCTTCACCATCGGCTCCGCCGCGATGATCGGCGCCCTCGACCTCCGTTCGGGAACTCTCCGTGCGCAACTTACCGCCATCCTCAACGCCACCCGAACCGCCCCAAGCGTCACAGCCCCGAGCCCGTAGATGGCAACGCAGTACAGGGGGGTATCTCCCTAGGGTGAAATGATCTTGATGGGTGGAGATGGACCACGAAGATCATCCTTTGAATTCGGGGGGATTCGAAGTCATGACCGTGATCAAGGGAAATGAGCGTGTCGGCGCCGATGTGCCGATCTGTGAGCTGCTCAGCGATGAGGTGCTGGACGTGCTGCTGGAGCGGTGCTCACGCCCGGGGCTCCTGCGGCGGCCAGCGCCGCCTGGCAGTGGTCGACGGTGGCGCGCATCACGGTCCGCACGGCCTCATCGTCGTCCTCGAACCGGGGGAACACCTCCAGCATCATCGGTACGTCGATCAGGCCCGCCCGCTGCAGATCGGCCAGGAGCTCAGGGACCTCGACGGTGCCGTACTCGTGCGGCCAGCCCCAGTGGGGGTCGCTGCGCCGGTCGGTGTTTGTCCAGGCGCACTGCTTTGATCGCCGGTCCAAGCGCCGATGTCCAATCACCGAACGACGCCTGCGCCCCGTAGAGCGGCTCGTAGACGTGTCCAGGAGGATCCCGGCGCCGGCGGCGCCGCGCGCGGCCATGTCGGCGAGCAGTCGCTGGCACTCGGCGATGGTGGAGGGGACCTCCCGGTGGATCGGAGTCGGCTCGATGAGGAAGGTGCCGATGCCGGACTGGACGGCGTAGTCAGCGATCGAGGTGGTCGCGGCGACCAGGTCCTCCCACCGCTCGGCTGTGCGCTGCGGATCGGTGGCTTGTCTGGCGGTCATGCTGCCTAGCGGCCCGCCGCCCGCCCTCACGCCGAGGTCGGCCGCCACATCGACGGCGCGCCGCCACCAGGTGGCTGCGGCCCTCCGGACGTCGGGGTCGGGATCCAGCAGCCCACCGGGCACGTAGTGGGCAAGGCCCACTACGGCGTTGTGCAGGGTCAGGCCGTTGCCGTCAGCGGCGGCGCGGACCCTGTGGGCCACGCGGGTGCGCTCGGAAGACGGCGCCCACGGGTCAAGCAGATCAAAGGTGAACTGGACGTCGGTCAGTCCGAGGTCGTCAGCGACGAACGCCGCCCACTCCAGCGGGTCGTGCATCCGTTTGACGGCGAAGCACAGGTTCACGCCCAGGCGCGCGTCCCAGAACTCGCTCGCGCGGTGCGGGGGGATAGCGGCCCTCGCGCATCGCGGCCCGGTAGTAGCCATCGATGCGATCCCACTCCCACTGCGAAGGCGGCACCGGCTCGACCGGTGTCCCGGCGGTCGGCCCGGTCGCGCCAGCGGAGGATTGGGTGCGAGCTGCGGCCGGGGCTGAGCCGGGGGCGACGTCCAGCGTCAGGTGCACATCACCGACGGCGAGCCGCTGCTCGGCGGCGACCGGGGAGACGGTCGTGGGGGTGGCGGCTGGGTCGAGGACCGCCTGAACGAGCGGGACGAGCAGGCCGCCGCCGAGCGGATGTGGCAAACCTAACGGCAGCTCAACCGAGCGGGTCTCAAGGCGCCCAGGAGCAAGTCCAGGACCGCTACGAGCGCGTCAAGCCTATGCGGGTCCACTGCACGCACGTGATCCCCGGCCTGCTGCAAACCCGCGCCTACACCGACGCTGCGCTGGAGTCGATCCGGGTTGAGAAGCGGGTCGAGATCGCCGATGTCGCCGAGGCCGTCGCTGAGCGCATGGACCGCCAACGCGTGCTGCGGCGGCCGGACGCACAGTTCGTGTTCGTCCTGGAGGAGCAGTTCCTGCACCACCGCGTCGTTCCTGATGTCCAAGCCGAGCAGCTACAGCAAACTGCTGACCGTGGGACGGTGGCCATCGGTGTCGCTGGCGATCATTCCGCAGGCCGCCGCCCGTGTCGTTAACGGGCATCGGGTATGGCCCGAGCACACCTTCTTCATCAGCGATACCGAACTGGTCACCGTGGAACTGGTGTCGGGTTTCTGTCGGTGTCGCAGCCAGCAGAGATTGCGGACTATCTTGGGTCAGGGGCCGAGCGGGATGACCTCGCTGGCGCGCCCTTCGCCGTCGAGGACACGTCCGGACAGCTTGCGCTGAAGAGTCAAGTATTGGACTTCGTCCAGCCGCAGGCCGGGATCCAGGGCCTCCAGGTCGGAGGGCATGTAACTGACCTGAGACCGTTCATGCCTACTCAGTGCGAACAGCAGGCCGGACCTACCGCTGATCTCCAGGGCGAGCCGGCAGCACC
Organism: Actinomadura sp. KC06; assembly: GCF_004348735.1. Taxonomy (GTDB): domain Bacteria; phylum Actinomycetota; class Actinomycetes; order Streptosporangiales; family Streptosporangiaceae; genus Spirillospora. Next base: position 42,687 of record NZ_SMKT01000047.1, on the reverse strand, counting down.
GCCACGCGGCGCTTCCCCGCATCCGCCGTGGCGCCGAACGCGGCCGCGAGCGTCGACCGGCCGTCGCGGGACAGATCCACGAACAACCGGCGCCCCTTCTTGTCCACCTCCGCCACCGCATCGGGTGGCAGAGGCTTACCTCGGCTCCGCCAGCGCGGACCGCTGCGCGGCACTCAGCGCGCCCCAGCGGCCACTTGATCGATCCGTACAGGCGGCCCGCAGATCTCCGTGCGGGACGCCGCGATACCGTCCAGCGCGGCCAGTGAGCTGAGAGAGCGGGTTAGGGTCGCCCAGTCCGGGAACAGCACCAGCACGAAGAGGTCGTACTTGCCGGTCGTCTCCTGGACAGTAAGCGAATGCGGGAGGCGCACCATCGCGTCGATGACCTCCTCGCGCCCGTGCGGCGCGATTTCGGCGCGGATCACTGCCATGCCCAGTTCGGGCCACAGCGAGGGGCCCGGCCACGCCGTGACCCACGCCAGCCCGCCGGCGACGATGCGGTTCCACCGGCGACCCAGCGTCGTCGGCGAGGCGTCGAGCAGCGCGGGCCAGGTCCGTCCCGCGAACCTCGGTCGGGTGATCAACGCGTCGATGATCGCAAGGTCGAGCTCATCCATGTGTTAGCCGGTGGTGGCCTTCGCGAGTAGCGATGTAAGGATCTTTTCGGCGTGCGTCCACAGCAGCGCGCCGCCGATCCCCGGCACCACGCTGCGTTGAGCAGTGGTCATGCGGGTGGCGAGGAGCGCACCGTTGTCCGGTGAGTGGCTGGTGTCGTGCTCGCCGTACCAGATGTCGACCGGAACAGCGATCTTGTCGAGGGCGAAGGGCCAGCGTCCCATGGCTAGGACGGTGTCGCGCGCGTAGCCGGCGGCGCCTTGGGCGAAACCCTCGTCCAGCGCCCTGTGGTAGGCCGCCGCGAAGTCCGGGTCCTGATACACGGCGAGATCGCTCTCCGGGCTTTCGGCCATGATCATGTTCCACATGGCCTCGGCGGTGAAGCTGGCGAAGAACTCCTCGGCGCCGTCGGGGTCGGACGCGGTGCGTTCAACGAGGCCTCGCAGGTCCGCCGGCAGTGCGGACGCGAACTGCGGCGCGGCGACCTCGTCCACGCCGGAGACCAGGGCCATCGCCGAAGCGACGCCCGCCTCGGCGCAGGCAATGGCGAATGGCGCGCCCTGTGAGTTCGCGACCACGGCCGGGTTCCCCAACCTCCGTAGCGTGCAGAGTTGACGCATGTCACCGGCGAAGTCGGAGAAGAACCGCCCGGTTTCCGGGGTGGAAACACCGAGGCCGGGACGGTCCACAGAGACAAGACGCACACCGAGCGCCTCAACGACACCTGCGCCGAAGCCGAGCCACCGGCTGGTTGCCGCACCCGGACACAGGAGAACGGGCACCCCGCCCGGCGGTCCCCACTCCGCCCAGCCGAGCAAACGTCCATCAGACAGACGGACCTCTCCCAGTCGGACTGGATCATCAACGTACACAGCCATATCCCATCATCATGTCCACGGTCGTACGCGCCGCATTCTGTTCTTGGCCGGTTGATCAACGTGTTGCGCGGGCTGCGCCCCCCTCCAGGCACAACGAAGGCGGGCGCAGCGGTGCGGCGACGGGCGCCGGTCAGCGGCGGGCCAGCCGCCATGTGACGGGGAAGGCCAGCGCGGCTATCGCGATCTTCACTGCGTCGGCCGCGAGGAAGGGAGTGACCCCCTTGGTCAGGGCGTCGCCGGGACTGAGGCCCGAAAGCAGGGCGAGCCAGGTGGCGCCGATGCCATAGATCACCGCGACGCCGAGCGCCATCAACGCGACCATGCTCGAGACGCGCCTGTCGGCGCCGCCCTCGGCCAGGCGGCCGACGACGGCGGCGGCCAGCACGAAGCCCACGATGTAACCGAAGCTCGCGCCGACGAAGCCGTGCTCGCCCTCCGAGAACCACGGTACGCCCGCCAGGCCGGCCACCAGGTAGAGCGCCATGGCCGCCACGCCGCGGATCACGCCCAGGGCGGTGCCCACGAGCAGCACCGCGAGCGTCTGCAGCGTGAACGGTACCGGAGACAGCGGCGTGTGGATGGCCACCTGCGCGGCAAGGCCGGTGAGGGCGGCCCCGGACACCACGAGGGACATATCACCGGCCAGCGAGCGGGGCAACAGGTCGGCAAGGACCGGACGAGGGCCGGTGAGCGTGAGAGTCGACATCGAAGCTGCTCCTAGGGGAGGATCCTGTGTGATCGGGATTCAGACATAGCCGGTCGCTCCGAGGGGGCCGGGTGCATGGCGCTCATGGTTCGAGCTTCATGGTCACGGTCTTGGTCTGGACGTAGTGGTGGACGGCCTCCAGCCCCTTCTCGCGTCCGTAGCCGCTGTTCTTGAAGCCGCCAAACGGGGTCTCGACGCCGCCCGCGTAGTACTGGTTGACGAAGACCTGCCCGGCCTCCAGGCGGGCGGCCATGCGGTGGGCGCGGGCGAGGTCGCGGGTCCATACGCCCGCGGCCAGGCCGTACTCGGAGTCGTTGGCCAGGGCGATCGCCTCCTCGTCGGAGTCGAACGCCATCACGACCAGGATCGGCCCGAAGATCTCCTCTCGCGCGACCCGCATCCCGGGGTTGACGCCGGTCAGGAGCATCGGGGGACGGAACTGCTCGATGTGGCGAAGGTCCGCCGGGATCCGGCCGCGGTAGGCGATGGTGCACCCCTCCTTCTCCGCCAGCCGCTCGTACTCGACGACGCGGGCGGCCTGTTCCGGGGTGGTGAGCGGCCCGAGGTCGGACTCGGCGGAGCCGGGACCGATCACCATGGCGTCGAGCCGCTCCACCAGCATCTCGACGAAGGGGTCGTGGACCGGCCGTTCGAGTAGGAGCCGTGAGCCCGCGGAGCAGATCTGCCCGCTGTTCAGGAAAGCGGCGGTGACGGCGGAGTCGGCCGCGGCGTCCAGGTCGGCGTCCGCGAACACCAGGTGGGGCGACTTGCCGCCCAGTTCGAGGGTCGCCGGGATCAGTTTGTCGGCGGCCAGCCGGGCGACCCGGCGTCCGGTCTCGACCGATCCGGTGAAGACGGCTTTGCGTACCTGCGGGTGGAGGACCAGAGCCTCCCCGACGGTTCGTCCCGGCCCCGGCAGGACATCGAGCACGCCTGCGGGCAGGCCGGCCTCGTGGGCGATGGAAGCCAGCTCCAGGCAGGTCAGGGGAGTCTCTTGGGGAGGTTTCACGATCGCGGAGTTGCCCGCCACCAGCGCCGGCGCGACACCGCGCGCGGCCTGCTGGAGCGGAGCGTTCCAGGGCACGATGTGCACGGTCACCCCGAATGGTTCCTGCCTGGTGTAGGACAGGTACGACTCACCGAGGGGGATGGTCTCTCCCTGCAGTTTGTCGGCGTAGCCGGCGTAGTACTCGAAGTAGCGCGCGGCCGTTTCGGCGTCCGCCCGGGCCTGTGCCAGGGGCTTGCCGTTGTCTCGGGTCTCCAGCTGGGCGAGGCGTTCGGCGTTGTCCCGCACCGCGTCCGCGATCCGCATCAGCACGCGCCCGCGCTCGAGCGGGCGGGTGCCGCTCCACGTCCGGAATCCGCGCGAGCAGGATTCGACGGCGAGGTCGACGTCGTCGGGCGAGGCTTCGGCTACCTGTGCCAGTACCTCGCCGGAGGCGGGGTCGCGGGATTGGAAGCACTTGCCGGACGCGGAGTCGCGCCAGGAGCCGTTGACGAAAAGCTTGTAGTGAAGCACGATGACCCCTTTGAGGAATCGATTCCTGAGAAAGTACGCTGTGCTCGTGCGGATGCGTGAGTATCACTTCGCCGGCCCGGAACCCGTTGTGGACGGTGGTGGTCGATCAGCGTGAGCCGCCGCCGGGCCCGTCAACGAGGAGGAATCATGGGTTCCAGGGAAGCCGCGGACGGAAACGGCGGCGACCGTCCGGCACGTCCTCGCATCAAGGACGTGGCCGCACATTGCGGGGTTGCGCCGTCCTCGGTGTCCCGTGTCCTCACCGGGCATCCCTCCGTCGGCGCGGAGCTTCGAGAACGCGTGCTGCGTTCGGTCCGGGCGCTGGGCTATTCCCCCGACCTGCTCGCCCAGGCGCTCAGGAGCCAGCGGACCCGGACGGTCGGGTTCGTGGTGGGCGACATTTCCAACCCCCTGATCGCGGACATCGTGGCGGGCGCCGAGGAACGGCTCCGCAAGTCGCGCTACTCGGTGCTGCTGACCAACTCCATGCGCGAGCCCGACCGGGAGGCCGAGCACATACGCCTGCTGCAACGCCGACGCGTGGACGGGCTCCTGCTCTCGCTGTCCAGCGAGAGCCACGCCGGGACTCTCGCGGCCATCGAGGAGGAGTCCGGTCCGGTGGTCCTCATCGACCGCACGTTGCCCGGTGAGCCGACGGCCAGCGCGGTGCTGTCGGCACACGCCACGGGAATGCGGGCCGCCGTGGGCCACCTGCTGCGGCTGGGGCACACGCGGATCGGGCTGATGGTCGGTCCCGGTGTCCGGCCGGCCAAGGAACGCGTCCGGAGCCTGCTGGAGGTGTACCGGGAGCAGGGCGCCCCGCCCGACTACCTGATCAGGCAGGACGTTCCGCTGACCGTCCCCGCGGCGAAGGAGGCGGCGCTCAGCATGTTCCGTGACGCGGGAGGCTGCACGGCTCTGATAGTCGGTGGCAACCAGCTCCTGCCCGGCGTCATGACCGCGCTGCACGAGTTGGATCTGCGGCCCGGTGCCGACATCGCCTTCATCGCCTGTGACCGGACCGTGGTCACCGACGTCCTCAAACCCGAGATCGCAGTCATCCACCGAGACAACCGGCAGGTGGGCTACGAGGCGGCCGACCTGCTGCTGCGGCAGTTCGACAGCGATGGCCGTGTCGAAACGGTCACGCTTCCCACCGAGTTCCTCCCGGGACGGACATGCTGCCCGCTGTCCGCGGACCTGTACCGGCGCCATTGAGCCCAGGGCGCCGGCGGTCCGAGTCGCCGTCCGGGACCTCACCCGGCGCGTCCGGCGAACTCGGCGGAGGCTTCCTCCAGAACCGGCCGCAGGACGTTCCCGACCTCGTCGATCTCCGCGGGTCCGGCGATCAGCGGAAGCGCCACCTGCAGGACGGGCTCTCCGCGCACATCGGACCGGGCGATCATGCCGCGCTCGAAACAGAGATCGGTGATCCTGCGGGTCAACGCCAGCGCTTCGGCTGCCGGGAAACCGGTCCGGCTGTCCTGGTCCCTGACGAACTCGATCGCCTGGAAGTAGCCGACGCCCCGGGTGTCGCCGACGATGGGGATGTCGCGGAAGGACGCGAGCAGGTCCGCGAGCCTGGACTCGTTCCGCCGGACGTTATCGAGCACCCCCTCACCGTCGATCGCCTTGGAGGCCGCGAGCCCGATGGCGCAGACCACCGGATGCGCGGAGAAGGTGTATCCGTGCATGAAGGCGGCCTCTTTGTCCACGAAGGGCTCGGCGACCGAGTCGGAGACCACGAGGGCCCCGAGCGGCGCGTAGCCTCCGGACAGCCCCTTCGCCGCCGTGATCATGTCCGGCCGGTAACCGAGCCGCCCGCATCCGAACCAGTCGCCGAGCCGGCCCCAGGCGCAGATGACCTCGTCGCTGACCAGGAGGACGTCGAACTCGTCGCAGATCTCACGGACGCGGTCGAAGTACCCGTCCGGCGGCGGGATGCAGCCACCCGCGTTCTGCACCGGTTCGAGGAAGACCGCGGCGACGGTTTCGGGTCCCTCGAAGAGAATGCGACGCCGGATCTCCTCGGCGTACCAGGACGGGTCGAGCCCCTTGGGGAGCCGGTACACGTTGGTGTTCGGCACGTGCCGAACACCGGCCAGCAGAGGTTCATAGGGCGTGCGGATCGGAGTGAGCCCCGTGACCGACAGCGCGCCCATGGTGGTGCCGTGGTAGGCGACCTCCCTGGCGATCATCTTGGTCTTCGACGGCTTGCCGCGCAGCCGGAAGTACTGACGCGCCATCTTGATCGCCGACTCGACGGCCTCGCTGCCGCCGCTGGTGAAGAAGACCCGGCTCAGGCCGTCGGGGGCCCTGTCGGCGACGAAGCGGGCCATCTGCTCAGCCGGCTGGTTCCGGAAGGTCCACGCGGACGCGTAGCCCAGGTCGCGGGACTGCTTCAGACCGGCCTCGACAAGGTCGTCACGGCCGTGCCCGAGCGCCATCGAGCAGATCGAGGCGAAGGAGTCCAGGTACCTGTTCCCCTGGTCGTCGATCAGGTAACTTCCTTCGCCGCCCACCATCCGGGCGGGCAATTGCGAGGCCGCCGTGAAAGGCGGCTTGAAGGGCATCCAGAGGTGCCGCGCGGCCGACTCCGCTTCGTATGTTCCGTCGTTCATGGTGGTCTCCTCCGCCTGTCAGGGCGTGGTGGGGCCGGTCACTCGGTGGGCGTTGATGTAGTCCTCGTCCAGTTCCCACCCGAAGCCCGGCGCTTCGCTCAACGTCATCCAGCCCGCGTCGAGCTCCGGGCGGTTGGCGATCAGGTTCCACCAGATCGGGTCCCTGTCCGGATGGAAGCACTCGGCGTACGTCCCGTGCGGGATCGACGCGAGAAGGTGGGAGGAGACCTGGGGCTCCTCGTGATGGCCCATCTGCACGTCGCACAGGGCGGCGACCGCCGCCGCCCGGCGCCATTCGGTGGGTCCTCCGGACCAAGAGGCGTCGAAGTTGCACACGTCGATGGCCCCCGACCGCATGAGTTGCAGGCAGGCCGTGGCGGACATCTCGCTCTGCCCGGCGCACACGCGTGTCCCGGTCTTCAGCCTGACGTCTCGCATCGCCAACCGGTCGTTCTGCCACCGGCAGGGTTCCTCGAACCAGCGCAGGTCGTGGTCCTCGACATGCCGGGCGAACTCGACCGCCTGCTCGGGCGTCCAGCCCTGGTTGGCGTCCGCGGCCATGATGAAGTCGGGGCCGGCGGCCTTGCGGGCCCGGACGAACCGCTCGGCGTCCTCGGCGGGCGTAAGGCCCCCCACCTTGAACTTGATGCCGGCCAAGCCACGCTCGCGCAGGTCCTCGATCTCGTCCTCGATGGTAAGGCCGCCTCCGTAGTAGCCGCCGATCGAGATCATCTGGATCGTGTTGCGATAACCGCCCCAAAGCCGCCACAGTGGCTGGCCGAGGTGCTTGCCCACCGCATCCCACAGGGCGGCGTCGACGGCGGCGCAGGCGACCAGGCCCAGCCGACGGTCGCGCAGGATGTCGTAGGTGGACGGGCGGGAGGCCTCCCAGTTCCGTTCGGTCGCCATGGCGTCCATGCCAATCAGCTTCGGTTTGATCTCGCCATGAATGATGGAGTCGATCTCGAACAGCGTCTTGTCCTCGTCGCCGGCATAGGCCTCGCCGACGATGCCACCAGCGCACCGGATCCGGACGATCACCGTGGAGCGGTGCGACATCTGATACTGGCTGCCCTTGTACACGCGGGGGAGCGCGACACGGACGGTCACCGTCTCCAGGGATTCGACGGTGAGGGCGGCGGACCGCAGCTCCGACCGAGAAGCGGGCTTGGAATCGATTTTTTGAGTCACGTCACGTATCTCTCTACTAAGGCCGGGCGTCTCAGTCGCGGAAGGCGGGCATGATCTCTTGCGCGAACAGCCGGATGGAGCGCTCCAGGTCCCTGGTTGGGATGCCGGGCAGCTGCATCCGGCAGATGAGCTCGGTCGGCTGGACGGTGGCCTGGAGTTCCTTGATCTCGCGGATCGCCGTCTCGGGGTCGGCGATGACGTAGCGCGAGCTGAAGGTCCGGAAGTCGACCATCGACTCGTCGCTGATCAGCTCGCCGCTGTCGTTGCGCAGCGCCCGCTCACCTTGGGCCGATTTCTTGCCGTACAGGCTGAACAGATGGGTCACAGCCGGGCCGGCCAGGCGTTCGGCCTCCTCCGTGGTGGGGGCGATGAACACCTCGCGGATGACCGGCCGCTCCTCGGGCACGTACCCGCTGCTGGCCGCGACCTCGCCGTAGTGGGCGAAATGCTCGACCAGTTCGGCGGCGGTGTGCCGAGGCGAGGCGGTGACGGGAACCTTCCGCTCCGCCGCCCGCTGGAGTAGCTTGGGCCCCGAGACCCCGTACCAGACGGGGATGCGCTCCTGGACGGGCTTCGGCACGATCTTCGCCTGCGGAACCTGGAAGTACTTGCCCTCCCAGGTGAACTCCTCTCCTCGCCATGCCAGCGAGAGCAGGTCCAGGGCCTCCTCGAACCGGCCGAACCTCTCCTTCATGGGGACGTTGAACGCGGCCAGCTCCTCGGAGACGTACCCGGGGCTGACACCGAGCGTGACCCGTCCCTCGGACAGGTTGTCCAGGGTCGCGACGTCCTCGGCCAGCCGCAGCGGATGGTATAGCGGGAGGATCAGGATGTTCGTCGCCAGCCGCATCGTCTTCGTCAGGCCGGCGGCCTTGCCCAGCACGACCAGGGGGCTGGGCGCCCAGCCGTTGAACTGGAAGTGGTGCTCGGTGGTGTGGAAGGACGTGAACCCTAGCTCCTCGGCGAGGGGGAGCAACTCGTCCATCTCCCGGTAGGCGTCCAGGTTCGAGAAGCCCGAACCCGGCGGAACCACGAAGCTGTACATCAACCCGAATTTCATGACACCGCCTTCACGTTCTGCCGGGGCGTCGCGTTCTGCGCGCCGCCGGTCTCGTTCTCGGCGAGGAAGCTCTCCACGTCGATTTCCTCTTCCTTGAGGTCGAAGGCATAGTCACCTGAGCGCACGCGCTCGCGGATCGCCTCGTACTCCAGGGCATCGACGGAGTGGTAACGATGCCGATCTCCCGGGCGTACCAGGACGCCGTCCTCCGGGAACAGCGGGTCCCTCCCCTCTGGCCGCGCCTGATAGAGGTGGACCGCGCTCCTGCCGATGCACTGGTAGCCGCCAGGCCCGGGATAGGGGTAGATCGTCGTTGTCAGGCCCGCCAATGCGACCGTGCGTGACGGGGTCCGGTCCCGGGGGATGGCGTACTTCGGGGCGGTCAGCGCCTTGCTTTCGTCCAAGGGGTAGGCCCAGAAGCAGCCAGGGACAAAACCCACCGCGGCGATCCAGAAGTCGGTGCCGGTATGACAGGCGATCACCTCGTCCGGCGTCAGGCCGTTGGCCTGGGCCATGAACTCCAGGTTGTTCTCCACCTTGAAATGCTCGGCCAGGGCGGCCGAGAACGGATCGTCGTACCACACCGGGATCCGGAACAGGCGGGAGGTGATCCGGTCGACGGACTCGGCCGACGCCAGGGCTTCGGTGACCGCGGCCCGCAGCCGGTCGAGGGACGTCCGTGCCCGATCGAAGACGATGCCGAGGCTGCGCAGGTGGGGCACCGCCTCGATCACGCCGTCGATCTTCATCCCGTCGATGACGCGGCCGGCCGCCTGGAGCCGGAAGTTCTCCCGCAAGTCGATGACGTCGCCGAACTCGACCGTCAGGTAGTTGTCGCTGAGAACGCGGATCACGGGATCTTCGTGGATCATCGTCTTGCCCCCGGGCTCAGTGCCGGACCGCAGAGACACGGCGGCCCGATTCCCCGACGACGTCGAGCAGGGCCTGGGCCACCTCAAGCGCATTGGGGCCGTCACCATGGACGCACACGCTCTCGGCCTGAACGGACAGGCGCTTCCCCGTCACGGTGAGTACCTCGCCGTCGTTCAGGACCCGCTTGAGCTGGTCCTGTGCCTTCTCGATGTCCGTCTCGTGCTTGCGGCGCTGGACGATGACCGACCCGTCATCGGCGTACTCCAGGTCGGGATAAACCTCTTGCACCACGCGCACCCCGTGCGCTTCGGCGGCCGCCTCCAACTCCGTGTCCCGTACCGGTGCGGTGACATATACCATGGGCGACCGGCAGGTGTTCTTCACTGCGGACATCACCGCCTGCGCCGTCGCCTCCTCGTACATCACCATGGACATGAAGCTGCCGTGCGGCTTGACGTGGTGCAGTTCCATCCCCTCGGCGGCCAGGGCGGCTTGGACCGCGCCCACCTGGTAGACGGTGTAGGCGTAGGCGTCCTCGGGGGAGAGGTCGATGCGGCGCCGGCCGAAGCCGAGCAGGTCCGGCAGCCCCGGATGCGCGCCGACGGACAACCCGTGCTCCTTGGCGAGCCTCACCGTGCGCAGCAGCGTGACGGGGTCGCCAGCGTGGAACCCGCAGGCCACGTTGGCGGTGCTGACGAGGGGCATGATCTCCTCATCGCTGCCCATCCGCCAGTTACCGAAGCTCTCACCGAGATCGCAGTTGACGTCCAGTGCCGGTCCAGTGCTCACCGGGCCACCTCCAGCAGCCTGTCGAACGTGAAAAGGTCGTCGTGCCGTCGGCCGATCGAGGCGGCTTTCTCATGGGAGACCTCGGCGAACGTCGCTTTCGAGCCCGGCCGCATCTGGCCCACGATCCGGATGTCCTCCGAGATGACCGTGGCGATCTTCGCGTAGCCGCCCGCGGTCGGATGCTCGACGCCCATGACGATGGCCGCCGCCCCGTCCGGGCACTGCACACCTCCCAGCGGGATGATGTCGTCCACGATGTTGGACGCGTTCGCGCCCGCCGATCTGGCCAGGTAGCCGGGACGCGGCCTGAAGCGCAGAGGGGACCCGGTGAACCGTGAGCCCATTCGGTCCGTCAGCGTCGACAGCGTCCATTGGGAGGTGAAGAAGGCCTTGATGCTCTCTTCGTCGAAGAGGTCGGCCTGGGGGCCGCGGACCGCCCGGAGCACGCTCGGCACATCGGATCCCGGCAGGTCGAGCGGTTCGAAGCGCCGACCGAGTGGGGGTTCGGACGTGGGATCGTCCAGCGGCAGGACGTCGCCGGCTCTGAGCGCCCGGCCTTCGAACCCGCCCAGCCCAGCGGCCAGCATGGTGGAGCGACTGCCCAGGTACTCCGGGACGGCGATGCCCCCGCCTATCGCGAGGTAGACCCGCAGGCCCCGTTGGATAGGGCCGATCGCCAGCGACCTGCCCGCCTGAACCTCCACCGGCTCCCAGGTGGGGATCGGCGTGCCGTCGACCTTCGGCTTGCACGCGCCGCCGGTCACGGCCACGTGCACGTCGGCGGAGAAGTTGACTGTCGGCCCCATCAGAGTGCACTCGATCGCAGCCGCCCCCCGAGGATCCGCCGACAGGACCGATCCGCCCACCTCGTTGCCAACCAGGAGATTGGCGGCTCTGAAGGACGCGTTGTCCTGGGCCCCAGCGGGCGGGATGCCCTTGCCCAGGTGGCCGGGGCGGCCTGCGTCCTGCACTGATGTGAGGGTTCCTGGCTTCGTGACCGACATCGTCCGATGCACGCTTCACCTCCTTGGAATCGATTCCTGAGGCTAGAAAGCTGCTCAACTCGTGTCAAGAGCAAAGCATCTGCCAGATGAGCACAACCTCTGGCTTCAGCCAGTCAAGCTCAAAATGCGAGTGACCTCTTGCGTCCTCGTGCTACCAGGCTTATCTTCACGGGAATCGATTCCAAGAAGTGGAGATGCAGATGCTCGACATCGGACCGGTCCTGGTCGCAAACCGGGGGGAGATCGCTGTCCGGGTGATCCGGGCGCTCCGTGAACTGGGCATACCGTCCGTCGCGGTGCACTCCGATGCGGACGCCGGCGCGTTGCACGTCCGGTCGGCGGACCGATCCTATGGACTCGGGCCGGCGGCCCCGGCCCAGAGCTACCTCGACATCGAACGGGTCCTGCGAGCTGCCGAGGTGACCGGGGCGCGCTCGATCCACCCGGGCTACGGTTTCCTCGCCGAGAACCCGGTGTTCGCCGAGGCCTGTGAACGCGCGGGCCTGATCTTCATCGGGCCGCCGGTGGAGGCGATCCGGGGCATGGGCTCGAAGATCGAGGCGCGCAGACGGATGCGGGACGCCGGCATCCCGACGGTCCCCGGCGGAACCGACCCACTGGCGACGGCGCACGACGCGGCGGCCGCAGCGGACGCGATCGGCTATCCCGTCGCGTTCAAGGCGAGCGCCGGAGGTGGCGGGCGCGGCTTCCGGGTCGCCGCGGACCGGTCGGCCGTCGAGCAGGCCTTCACCGGGGCGCAAGGGGAAGGCCTGCGCTTCTTCGGTGACCCTTCCGTTTACGTCGAGAGGTACATCGAGGATCCCCGGCACGTCGAGGTCCAGATCTTCGCGGACGCCCATGGCAACGTCGTGCACCTCGGCGAACGTGACTGCAGCGTGCAGCGCCGTCACCAGAAGCTGATCGAGGAGAGCCCCGGGCCGACGGTCGACCCCGCGCTGCGTGAGCGGATCGGCGAGATCGCCGTGGCTGCCGCCCGCTCCATCGGGTACCGGTCGGCGGGCACGGTGGAGGGCCTGCTCGTCGGAGACGACTTCTACTTCCTTGAAATGAACACCCGGCTGCAAGTCGAGCATCCTGTCACCGAGATGGTCACCGGCGTCGACCTGGTGCGAGAGCAACTACGCGTCGCCGCTGGCCTGCCGCTCGCGTTCGCCCAAGGCGACGTGCGGATGCGCGGATGGGCGATCGAATGCCGGATCAACGCCGAGTCCGCGGCCAAGGGTTTCCTGCCCGCGCCGGGCACCATCACCACCTGGGTACCGCCGGACGGGCCCGGCGTCCGGGTGGATTCCGGCGTCCGGGCCGGTGATCAGATCACCACCCACTACGACCCGTTGCTGGCCAAGCTGATCGTCTGGGACACCGACCGCGGCGCCGCGACCCGGCGCATGCTCCGCGCGCTCGACGAGTTCGAGGTCGCCGGCACGGCCACGCTCATCCCGTTCCATCGAAACTTCCTGCGCACTCCCGAATGGGAGCGTGGCGAGACGGGCCGATCCTTGCTCGCCGACCGCACATGGCTCAAGGCCACGGCGGAAACCGCGCCGGATCGCCATGCCACCGGAACCAAGCAGGAGATTTCATGATCGAGATAAGCGCCGAACTCGCCGCGAACGTCTGGCAGGTCCGGGCGGCCGTCGGCGACGAACTCGCCGAAGGCGACGAGATCGTCGTCCTCGAAGTGATGAAGATGGAGGTCCCGGTCGTCGCGCCCCAGCCCGGCCGGCTGGTGGAGATCCGGGTCGCCCCGGACGACGTCGTCGGCGAGGGCGACGTGATCGCCGTGCTCATCTGATCCACCCCTCCCAGCACCCGTTATCCATGACCACCTCTTCGGGATGGGCGTGGAATCGATTCCAAGGACCGATCATGGCAGGAACCACATCGACCGGCCACAGAGGCCCGGCCCCGACACCTCCCGCGCTCGTCGTCTCGCACACCGATGACCCTGAGGTCGCCCTCAAGGCGGCTTCGGAGGACTACTCCAACCACGTCGTCCCGCTCACCTGGCGCAGCGGCCGCTTCTCGCTGACCATGGCGTGGTGGGCGATGGCCAGCGCCATGTTCTGGCTCGTCGCCGCCGCCACCGTCGCGGTCGCGGTCGGCACCCGAGCCGCCCTTGCCGGCATGGTCCTGGCCGTCATCACGCACAGCGCCATCACCTCCGTGCTCAGCACGTACGCCGCGCGCACCGGCCTCACGGTCGCGCTGCTGTCGCGCCGTCTATTCGGCCTGCACGGCGCGATCATCGCGCCGGTCGTCTTCGGGGCCACCGCGGTGTACTACTCGGTGTTCGAGGGATCGGTGATCGCTATCGCCCTGCACCGCCACTTCGGCGGCCTCGACATCAAGATCTACTACCTGATCGTCGTCCTCTACAGCGTGCCGATGGTCTTCGGCGGGGTCCGCACCTGGCTCGACAGGTTCAACGGGTTCCTGCTGCCCTTCTACCTGGCAGGACTGTCCGCTGCGATCGTGTGGGCGACGGTCGAGCACGACGCCCCGGCCGGCTGGCTCTCCGCCGCCGGAGCGGTCGACCTGCCCGTGCCGGGATGGATGTTCGCCTACGCAACCTACCTCGGCATGTGGATCATGATGATGTACACATTCGACTTCGCCCGGTTCGGACGGCCCCAGGACGTGAAGTTCCACAGGACCGTCACCTTCGGACCGGTGTTCTACACCTTCATCTTCCTGATCAGCGGACTGATCGGGATCTTCCTCACTAAGACGGTTCCGACCGAGGGGCCGGTCTCCGAGGTGTCGGTCGTTTACGCGCTCGTGGACCTGATGGGAATCACCGGCGTCATCCTGATCTGGGTCAGCCAGACGCGGATCAACACTGCGAACTTCTACCTGGCATCGACCAACCTCGGCATGATCATGACCCAGGTGCTCCGGGTGCGCCTCCCCAGAACAGTCTGGTCGGTCGTGACCGGAGTGCTGGTCTACCTCCTCATGTTGACGGACGTCCTGAGCTACCTTCTCACCGCCCTGGCCTGGCAGAGCGTGGTGATCGTGGCCTGGGTAGGCATAGCGGTCGTGCACATCATCACGATGGGAGACGACGGTCACGGCCTCCCTGAGTTCCGGCCCGGCCGAGTGCGCCGTGTGACACCGGGGTTGGCCGTGTGGCTGCTGGCCGCCACGGTCGGGATCCTCCTCGTGGAGACCGGCGGGGCCGCCGGCACCAGTTGGGCTCCGATCGTCACGCTCGCCATCTCGGTCATGGGCTACCTGGCCGTGCAGCGACTCCCGGCCCAGATGCCGCTCGACCGTCCTCACGATCCCCGCGCCGAAGTCGAGGACGTCTGGGATGCCCGGGTGCGGTGCGGGAACTGCGGCCACTCGTACATCGCCGTGGAGATCGACCGCGATCCCTCCGCAGGCCACGCGGCCATCTGCGCCCCCTGCGCGGGGTCCACACCAGCGTTCCACGCCGCAGCCAGGGCCGAGGCCCGGAGCGCTCCTATTCGAACTCCCGAATAGTGACGGTGGAGCACGTGCAGGAGATGTTCGCTGCGATCGTCTACGAGCACCAGCAGGACGGGCGGTTGATCCGGCGTACGACCACTACCTCGACACCCACATCCTTCCCGAGTTCGGGCAGGTGTCGGTCGATCAGATCCGCCGCAGCGCGGTCAGACAGTGGGCGACCGGCCTGCGCGCCCGCTACGCCCGGCCACCGTCCAGGGCATCGTGACGTTGATGTCGCTGCTGTTGGGGGCCGCGGTGGAGGAACGCATGATCGTCGTTAACCCGACCCAAGGCCTGCGAATGGCTGAACCCCGCACCAGCCACCCCCACAACCTGCGGGTTCAGCTTGGAACTCGCTCAGTGGAGCAGCCGGAGTCACCTCCGAAGGCCCGCGCGTCCTGACAACGACTCTGCGCCGATCGCTGACACAAAGTCCGCGTCCCTACCGACGCTTTTGTCCGCGCAACGACAACGATCTTGTGGCAGGCATCCTGAGACAACAGTCCAATGCGCTGGCTCAACTGAGACGGGACAGCCAAATCGGCCCAGCGAGCTGGGTCCACGATCTCGTGAGACCGTCAGCGATCTCCTGGACTTGTCCAACTGGTCCTGGATCCGTTCCGTCCAAGGTCTCTTGGAGCCACACACCTCGCCCGAGCCCGATATGGAGCTTGATCCTCTACAGTGTGCTTGGAGGGGTGATGAATATGGCAGCTATGTCTGGTGGCGGCAACGGCCAGTGGGGCCGGACCCGAACCGAAGCGGGTGCCCGTGCCGTCGTCCAAGAGCTGCGGGAACGAGGTGGCCGTCCGCAGCGTAGCAGGCGTCAGAACATCGTTGTCGCCTGCGTGGCCGTCGCGGTCTTGGTTGGCATCGCCATCTACCTGCTCGTTGGCTGACGCCAGACGGAGTGCAGCGCCTCGGCCGAAGACGACTTCGGCGACCCGCGCCTGATCCCCATCAGTCGTCACCCCGAGGGGGCGGTGGCGGAATGCAGTGGAGATTGCCAACGCCACTCTCGCCGCCATCCACGCCGGTCTGTGGGGCGCCGGGGTCGACCGCGGTCGTCTCGGACTCCACACGAACGCACGATCCGCTCGATCCGGCCCGGCGGCTCGATCCGCAGGTTGCGGCGCCGCGCCAGCAGCACCCCCACACCCTCGTCAGTCAGCACCATCGGGCAGATCTCCGCCGCGAGCCACTCGATCAGCTACGCGAAGGAGACATGTGTGTGACGGCCTCGGGTACCTGCCGACCGCCCACCGGCCCCGACGCTCGCCAGGTGCCGGGCCGGTCGCGTGTTCGCGCGCGACGCGGCACCGTGAGGATCTCGCCCCAGTGGCCGAAGCGGGCGCCGCCGACGTCGGCGACCAGGACCGACCCGGGCGGGGCGTGTAGTACGGCGTGGTGCAGGGCGAGGTTGTCGCCGCCGGCGCCCTGCACGGTGAACGCCGGGCCGCACAGCCGGGCACCGACCCACAGCGACCGGATCTCCGGAGACAGAGCTACGGCGAGTCCGGACGCCTGGGACAGGGTCGCGCTGGGGTGGCCGCGGGCGAGGTCGATTGTGCTCACCATGGGTCCTTCCGGGTCTGGAGCGAGTGGTAGCCGTGCTCGGCGCGCGCCTCGGCGAGCGTGGCGCCGCACCGGACGGCCTCGACGATGACCTCTTCGACGCGGTCGATACGCCAGGCGGTTTCCGCGACCTCGTCCCAGCGTGTGGCCGGGACGCCCACAGCACCGTCGTCGTCGGCCACGAGGATGTCGCCAGGGCGTATGACGACACCGTCGATGGTGATGGCTGTCTGGACCGCGGCTACCCGGACGCGGTCCTTGCCGGTGCGCATGAAGCGGGCGACCGACCAGATCGGGTATCCGGCGGCGGTCGCGGCGGCGACGTCACGGCAGGTGCCGTTGATGACGGTGCCCGCGATGCCGCGCTGGTGGGCGGTCTGGCTCATGATGCCGCCCCACACCGTGCAGTCAGTGCGGCCGGCGTTGTCGATGGATCGGCTCCGCCGGCGCGGGGCCCAGCCCGTGGATGGCGAAGTCGATCGCGGTGGCCAGCCGCTGTGGATCATGTCCGGCGCGTTCCCGGACCCGCAATCCGAGCACCGTGGTGAACAGCAGTTCCACGGCGGCGTCGAGATCGAGGTCGGTGGGCAGTTCGCCGGTGCGACGCCCCTCATGCAGCAGTGACCGCAGTGCCGACCGGGTGACCTCGAAGGCCGCCTCGGTCCGTGCGCTGACCTGGGTGTCCGTGGTGCCCAGTTCGGTGACGGTGTTCACCACCAAGCAGCCTGGTCCGGGCTCGGCGTCGGCGGTGCAGCCCACCAGCCATCCCAGCCAGTCGCGTAGCGCGTCGCGAACTGGCTGACCGGTGGTCGGCAGCCGCTCCCTGGCCTGGGCGGACTCGGTGGCGCGGTGGTGGTCGAGGGCGCGTAGGAACAGCGTGTGCTTGTCCTCGAACGTCCGGTAGAGGCTGCTGGGCGTGAGGTGGAGTTCGGCGCCCAGGTCGCGGACCGAGGTGGCGTTGTAGCCGCGACGCCAGAACAGGGCGGTCGCCCGGGCGACCGCCTCTCGCTCGTCGAATTGCCGACACCATATGGGAGCGATCGCTCCCAAATTGGCTTCCCCTGTGGAGGCAGACGTGACGACCACCGAGCGCACTGCCCGGGCCGTCCGGCAAGAGCCGGAACCAAGCCGCTGGGCGGCCGTGGCGGCCGTGGCGCTGGGCACGTTCTTGCTGGTCACCGCCGAACAACTGCCCATCGGACTGCTCACCGACGTGGGCTCGGCGCTGCGGGTGTCCGAAGGCACGGCCGGGCTGATGGTGACCGTGCCCAGCCTCGTCGCGGCGGTCGCGGCCCCGGTGGTCCCGGCACTGGTCGGCGGGCTGGACCGGCGGCTGCTGCTCCTCGGCCTGATGGGATTGATGACGCTCGCCAACCTGGCGTCC
Source organism: Actinomadura sp. KC06 (assembly GCF_004348735.1). Lineage (GTDB taxonomy): Bacteria > Actinomycetota > Actinomycetes > Streptosporangiales > Streptosporangiaceae > Spirillospora. Next base: position 24,974 of record NZ_SMKT01000047.1, on the reverse strand, counting down.
GCATTGGCGCCGAACTTTGCCGTGCTGGTGTCGTCCCGGGTGCTGGTCGGAGTGGCGATCGGCGGGTTCTGGGCGGTCGCCGGCGGGCTGGCGGTCCGGCTGGTGAACGAGGCGCATGTGCCGCGGGCCACCGCGATCGTCTTCGGCGGGGTCGGCGCGGCGAACGTGTTCGGCGTGCCGATCGGCACGGTGATCGGCGGGCTGACCGGGTGGCGGATCGCGTTCACGACGCTCAGCGCGCTGGCGCTGGTCGCGCTGGTCGCACTACTGACCGTGCTGCCGCCGCTGGCCGCGTCCCGGGTGATGAGCCCGCGCCTGCTGGTCCGGCAGTTGCGCAACCCCGGCGTTCGGGTCGGCATCCTGGCCATCTTCCTCCTGGTGACCGGTCATTTCGTGGCCTCCACCTTCGTCAGCCCGGCCCTGCAGCGGCTGTCCGGGATCGACGCGCGGCTGGTCGGGCCGCTGCTGTTCGGGTTCGGCATCGCGGGCATGGTCGGCAACTTCGCCGCTGGTGCGGCACTGGCCCGCCGGACGTACCGCACCGTGCAGGTGATCACCCTGGCCCTGGCCGTCGCGATGCCGCTGTTCGTACTGCTGGGCCGAGGCACGACCGGTGGCATCGCGCTGCTGATCGTGTGGGGCCTGGCCTACGGTGGGGTGTCGGTCGGACTGCAGACCTGGATGATCAAGGCCGCGCCGCGCGCGGTGGAGGCGGCCTCCGCGCTGTGGGTGGCGGTGTTCAACCTGTCGATCGGCCTCGGCGCGCTGGTCGGCGGCGTCATCCTCGACTCGCTCGGCCTGCCGGGCGTGCTGTGGATCGGCGGCGCTGCCGCTCTGGTCGCTGCCCTGGCGGTGGGGACCGCACGAGGCAACGCCGGCCTGCGGTACCCGGGACACCAGGTTCCTCCTCGACCGCCGGCCGGCACTCCACTCCGCCATCTTTCGGCGGATCCCCGCACGACCGCAGCGTCGCCGAGGCGGCACGTGTGCGAGTGCCCGATGCGGCCGCGCCCGTCTCCGGGACACCGGTTCGTCCGTCGGCAACAGCACCCAGCCCGGGTCGCACGTCGGCGACGGCTGTACCCCCGCCAGCACATCAACGTCACCGCCCGTCGGCCGACACTCTAATTCCCCTTGATCACCGGTCACGACTTCGAATCCCCCGAATCCGATGGATGATCTTCGTGGCTCTCCTCTACCCACCAAGATTGTTTCCACCCCTGGGGAGATACCCCGGCGCGACGGAGAAGGCAACACGACTTGCTGCAACAGGGCGAGTTTCCGGGGAAGCTGAGCGAGCGAAGGTGGCGGCGGTAATAGTCCGCGCTCAGTTCGTGGAGTTCGTTGCCGATCTGGAACGCTGTCTCGGCGAAGAGAACCGGCTCGGCGGCTTCACCTTGAGCGTCCGAACTGTCCGGGCACCGTCCGGCCTGGCGACCACGGCTCGCAAACCTCAGGCGACAGGCCGGACGGACCGCAACCGAGAAAGGCATGTCTCATGCGCCTTATCTGGTCCACCACCCAGGCTGCACTACGTCCCCTCGCTACAGGAAGACGTCGCGCCGTGATCGTGTTGACCTGCGCGCTCATCGTCCTAGTCTTCCCTAGCCAGCGGATCAGCACTGCAGCCGCCGTGATCACAGCAATGGCGGCCCTCATGCAGCTGACCAGCGGCCCCGAGCGGCGACCATCAACAGGCGAACGCCCCTCCCTGCCCGAGTAGAGCCACCCCTGACGCCCTTAGAGGGCGTTGAAGAACCCCGCCGGTCCAGGTCAGGAATCAGTTGCGATCTCTGACGACGATCAGCGCCGGACGGATGAGCCTCACCGTGACGCTGTTCCTCGCGGCTCTGCCGAGCGTCTGAAGGCGTCTCTACCACGCTCCGAGGTTCCGGGCCGCACGGATGCGTGCTGTCGTCCATAGGCGGCGCCTGGGGCGTAGTCCCTTTGCACACATCGACAGGAAGGACGCGGCATGGCGGATCGATCCGGCTTCACCGACTACGTGGAGAGGCATTCCGGCCGCCTGCTGCGCAGTGCGTATCTGCTGACCCAGGACTGGGCTCGCGCCGAGGACCTGTTGCAGATCGCGCTTGCCAAGGCGTGGGTCGCCTGGGGACGTGTCTCAGGCGACCCCACTCCCTACATCTACCGGATATTGACCAACACGCACGCCTCCTGGTGGCGGCGGCGCTGGCGCGGCGAGATCCCGACTGCGCAACTACCGGAACCGGCCGGTGCTGACCTGACGGCGGCCTTCGACGACCGCGAGGTGATGTGGACGGCACTGGCCCAGCTGTCGGCCCGTCAGCGTGCGGTCGTGGTGTTGCACTACTTCGAGTCGTTGCCGCTCACCCAGGTCGCGGCGATCCTCGGCTGCTCCAGCTCCACCGTCAAGACCCAGCACCATCGGGCACTGGCGCGGTTGCGCGTCGATCCCGCCCTCCAAACCCTCAAGGAAGTGAGATGACCATGCACAACTCGCCCGAGGAACTCACCACTCTGCTGCGCGAACGCGCCGAAGGCTCGCCCGCCGACCCCGGTCGCGCCGAGAAGGCGGAGGCCCTGGGCAGGCGCATGCTGCGCCGCCGCCGGGCCGCTCGCACGGCCATCACGGCCGGTGCCGTGGCCGCCGTCGTGGCCACCGCGCTAGCCCTGCCCGCTGATCCGGGCCAGGTCGATCCGGCCGACGCCGCACTGGTGTCGGTACGGCTTCCGGCCCAGGTGCCGCTGCCGGGCCAGGCCGGCCATCTCTTCCGGGACGAGAAGCTCCCACTCATCGCATCGCAGCAGCGCAACCGGATGGGCGTGCCGGTCCTCCTTCGGTTCACGGCACTGAGCACCGACACCATCTACAACGTGCGATGCTCAGTCCCCGGCTCCTGGATGGTGGTCAAGACCGATTCCCCCAGTCGGTCAACCAGCATCGGCCGGTGCGGCCCCCATGACCAGCTGGGCCAATTCGACGCCCAGTCAGCCGGGCCCGCGTGGAGCGGCCGGACCCACACCTGGGAGCTATGGGTACTGCCGCCAGAAGCACAGATCGACGCGATGACCGACCCGGACACCATCGACAAGGTCGCCGCCCGCACCGGTACTCGCCCGGGAGCCTGGGCCGTCGGCATCTACGACCGGAACAGGTGACCCTCCCCCGGGGGACGCTGGCGATCGTAGACGCTCGTTGACGTCGGTTCAGGGCGGTCCGGGGGCCATGCGTGCTCCCGCTACGCCCCGCTTCGGGCGGATGCAACGGGAGCACGTATGGAGGAGTGGTAGTGCGCGTCATGGCCTTTCAGACCAGGCACGGTGAGAAAGGCCCGTCTGTCAACGTCGGGCGAATCTCTGGTCTCTGATGACGGGTTATCCCAGCCCCCGAACCGTCACCTTCCCCGCACTCAATCCAAGATCAGCGGCTGTTCAACGCCCACTTACAACCGTAGGGGAGGCCGCAGTCACCCCGGCCTCCTCTCGACCACGCCCAAACATGGCTACGCAAGAACGTCCTTCAGACAGAGATAACGATGAACACACGGACTTGACAGGGAACCGGAGCATGACTCGCATGATTCCCGGATGCTGCGGGTGGCGCGCGATCCGGGCGCCGCCGACACGACCTCGCGGCGCGCGAAACCAGCGGCACGCGGGCCGGACACCGCGACTGCGACGGCCAGGCCGTCGATCGCCAGACCCCACGCCTGATAGCCGAAAGGGCGGGTGAACGGGCCGAGTAGGTGACTGAAGGCCACGAGGAGCTCGTTGGCCTGCTGCTTGGTGACCGGTGCGCTGTCCGTACTGGCCAGATCGTGGTCCGATCGGCCTCGGTCGTCCATGGAGCCTCCCCCTGTTGTAGTCGGAACGGGGGGATCTTGCATGCCAGGAACTGGCGAAGCTACGAGCGCGTCTCACGTGGAGAGTTTGGCGAGCTTCTTGTAGCAGGTGATGGCTGCGGAGAAGACGAGGAAGGCGTTGAACAGATGGCCGTGGCGTTCGTAACGGATGGTCAGCCGCCGGTAGCCGAACAGCCAGGCCAGCGTGCGTTCGATCTTCCAACGGTGGCAGCCCAGCCGCTCGCTGGACTCGACGCCGGCCCGGGCGATGCGCGGTACGATCCCGCGCCCGCGCAGCCAGGCCAGATGCTCGGCGGAGTTGTAAGCCCTGTCGGCGCGGAGCTTGACCGGCCGCCGCCGACGCGGTCCGCGCCGCGACCGGATCGGCGGTAACGCCATCAGCAGCGGCTTGAGCGCCTGGCCGTCGTGCACGTTGGCGGCCGATATCGGACCAGCGGCAGTCCGGCGGCATCGGACGGCACGTGGAGTTTGCTGCCGTTCTTGCCCGGTCGACGGGATTGGGGCCGGTCAGCGTTCCCCCTAATCACTGTCAACGGGTCCGCCGTCCGGCAGACTCGGGCCTGGTAGCCGCTGGCAGGTGAGCACTGTCCCCCTGGGACCCTTCGGGAGTCCTGCGAAAAGATCGTGCCCCTGTCAGTCGGCCGGGAGGGTTGATCGCTGCTGGGATGTCGTGCCCGCCGTGCGCGGTGTGAGCACTGCTTGATTAGGTCGCCGATGGTTCTCCCGCAGGCTGCCGAATACCGATGCCGAGGGCAGGAGAAGCGTTGCGGCTGTTTGTCGGGGACGACTGGGCAGAGACCTATCACGACGTCGAGTTGATGGACGGCTCGGGACATACGCTGGCCAAGGCCCGCCTTCCGGAGGGCATGGCCGGGATGGTCAGGCTGCACGCGATGATCGGCGAGCAGTTGGGTGATGATGCCGACGACGCTGAGGTGGTCGTCGGGATCGAGATCGACCGGGGTCCCTGGGTGCGGGCGCTGCTGTCCGCCGGCTGCCGGGTGTTCGGGGTGAACCCCCTGCAGGCGTCCCGGTATCGAGAGCGGCCGAGCGTGTCGGGCGCCAAGAGCGACGCCGCGGACGCGCACATGCTGGCCGACATGGTCCGCACCGACTCCCACCAGCTGCGTCCGGTCGTCGGCGACAGCGCCGACGCTGAGGCGATCAAGGTGGTGACGCGGGCCCACAAGACTCTGATCTGGGAACGCACCCGCCACTGTCAGCGGCTCCGACACGCCCTGCGTGACTACTTCCCTGCCGCCCTGGTCGCCTTCGAGGACCTGGACGCCGCCGACACCTTGGAATTGCTGGCCAAGGCCCCTACCCCCGCCGAGGCGGCCGAACTGACCATCACCCAGATCAGCGCCACCCTCAAACGCGGCCGCCGCCGGGGTGACCTGCGGCAGAAGGCCGCTGTTATCCAGGCCGCGCTGCGCGCCGAGCATCTGAGCCAGCCCGACGTCCTGACGGCCGCCTACGCCGCCACGGTCCGCTCGGCGGTCGCCGTCCTGACCGTGCTCAACGAGCAGATCAAAACCCTGCAAGGGCAGGTCGAGGCCCATTTTGGGGTTCACCCGGCCGCTGAGATCATCCTGTCCCAGCCCGGACTCGGCATGATCCTCGGCGCCCGGGTGCTCGCAGAGTTCGGCGACGACCCCGACCGCTACGCCACCGCCAAGGCCCGCAAGAACTACGCCGGGACCAGCCCCATCACCCGGGCCTCGGGCAAGAAGAAAGTCGTCCTGGCCCGCTACGTCCACAACGACCGCCTCATCGACGCCCTCGACATCCAGGCCTTCACCGCGCTCAAGGCCTCGCCGGGCGCCCGCGCCTACTACGACCGCCAGCGCGCCCGCGACGTCGGCCACCACGCCGCCCTGCGCCAACTCGCCAACCGCCTTGTCGGGATCCTGCACGGATGGCTCAAGACCGGCACCCTCTACAACGAGGCGACAGCCTGGCAACAGCACACCGACCACCTCGCGGCTTGACACCCATAGCTCCTGGGATGTCTTTTCGCGCGGACCGCGGCGGCGTCCATGATCGCCGACGCCCAGTCCACCTGCCCACGCGCGCCGAGCTCGTCCAGCACAGCCTGGTGCAGCCGCGGCCACAACCCCGCAGCCGTCCAAGCGGTGAACCGCCGATGCGCGGTCGGCACCTTCACCCCGAACTCGCCCGGCAGATGCCGCCACGCGCACCCACTGGTCAGCACGTACACGATCGCGGTGAACACCGCCCGATCCTCCACCGGCGCGGTCCCGCCACCCTGCCGACGCGGCGTGAACTCCGGGACCAATGGCTCGACGATCGCCCACAAATCATCCGGCACCAACCGGAGCGCAAGATCCGACGACACGATCCCCGATCATGCCGCATCATTCACCGAATCCACGTGAGACACGCTCTTAGTGTTCTGCGCCAGAAAATTGTTGTAGATATCGGGTGAGGGAGTCCAGGATCTCTTCCGCGGCCTTGGTCCACGCGAACGGCCTGCCCACTGCTGATCAGCACCTCTGAGGGCGCCACCGACTATATCCGCGCCGACATGCGCGCCCCTGACCGGATCTTGCACAGGCCCGCGCACTCATGGGACTTCGACCCGCCTGTCGCATTCTCGTCACCCACACCGCTCCCGGTCCGGGTATCATGTGCGGGGCCGATGACGAGTCCACCGCGCTGGTGCGGGGCCAACAGCTGATCAGCGCCGCGTACGGTCCGACGGACAGAACCATCCCCGCGTTGCGGGGCCAACTCACCACCCTGTCGCGGGTGCTCCGATTCATGAGAACCATCCCCGCGCGGGGATGGTTCCTGCGAAACGTAGTCGTTTCGTCACCGGAATCCGACTGCCCCGCGCCCGCAGGGATGGGGCCCTGACCACCAGTGGTCGGCGGGGTGCGGCCGTAGCCAAGGCGCGAGACCGCCAGGATCGTGTGGCCGGCGTCGGCGAACACTTCGTTGCCCAAGGCGATCCCGGCGCGCATGTGCCCGCCGTGCAGCATCAGCACCACGCGGTCTCCCCGTTCTTCCAGCCGGTACTCCACCGGCCCGGCCGTCAGATCTACCAGCTGGGTGAGGCTTTCGCCCTGGAGCGCGCTGGTCATCGAGCGGTCGGTTTCTGTACGGCGTCGCTGTGGAGGCGACAGTGTGGCCGCGACGGTGGTGATCGGGTCTCATCCTGGTCGGCCCAACCCCGAGAATCAGGGCCTGCAGGGTTCTTTGGGACTCGGCCTGGGCGGCCGGCCGGGCCCGCGGCCCCAGCCAGCGCGACAGTACGACCGGCGAACAGCGTGGTCAGCGCTATTGGCCCCAGCCCGCCCACCTGGATCAATGCCAGGATGACGACCTCGCCGAAGCTCGTCCCGTCGCCTGCGGTGTCGACGGTGTCCAGCCCGGTCACGCGGACGTCGAGGTCGCGGTGAACAGTGCGTCCAGCAGCCGGGCCGACCCGGACTCGTGGGTGGCCGCCGGCAGTCACAGCAGCAGCGTCCCGATCGCGATCCTGACCCGAACACGATGGCCACGTCTTGGGGCCGGGTGTGGAATGCGTTCCAGCAGCACCGTCCCCTTTGCCGCACGCGCCAGGCTGATTCCGCCGAAACAGCGGCACCCGCCCCAGATTAATCCCGCATTAGGGCACATCGCGCCCGCAGTGCGTCAGCGCGGGCAGGCTCGGCCCCACTCGACCGTGACCGGCGTCGCCGCGCTTTGGATGGCGCCCTGCTCCGCGAGCCGCGGGGCAGCGTGGTTAGGCGCCGGAGCCGCGGTCGCGTCCAACCCGCCAGCGCTCGATCAGGGCGGGCATCTCGCGGAACATGAAGCCGTAGAAGTCGCGCATCTCCTCCAGCCGCCGCGCGGCCGGATTGTCAGGGCCAGCGGCCTCGATGCCCCGATCGGCGGCCTCGAACATCGCCTGCACCATGCCGTTCTGGGCCGACATCAACGTGGCCCAAGCGCCCTCGCGCACCCGGTAGTGCTCGCGTCGGCTACCCGGCGCCGGGGCCCGCTCGATCAGCCCGACCGTGGACAGCATCTTGATCGCCCCCGACACGCTGCCAGAGCTGATCCCCAGCCGCTCGGCCAGGTCCGGCGCAGTGACGCTGTCCTCGTCGGCGAACATGAACGCCGCCAGCACCCGCGCGGTCGCCTTCTGCAGCCCGCCCTGGACCAGCACCAATGCCAGGTACTCGGCCGCCTCGGTGGTGTCCGCCAAAGTCATCTCCTCCTCAAAGAACTTGATGAGACCCTAACAGCTCCAAGTCTTCAAAAATCTCTGAAGGCTCTGTATTGTTCTCCCGTATGACAACCACGGCAATCAAACTCGACCACCTCACCAAGAACTACGGCACCCGCCGCGGCCTGGCCGACCTGTCCCTGCAGGTGCGGACAGGCGAGGTGTTCGGCTACCTGGGCCCCAACGGGGCGGGCAAGTCCACCACCATCCGATTGCTACTGGACCTGATCCGCCCAACCTCCGGAACCGCCCACGTGCTCGGACTGGACCCGCGCGCCGACGCGGTGCGACTGCACCGCCGCATCGGCTACCTGGCCGGCGACTTCGTCGCCGACGGCCGGCAGAAGGCCGGCGAATGCCTCAGCTTCCTGGGCAACCTGCGAGGCGGCGTCCCCGCACACCGGATCACTGCACTGGCCGAGCGCCTGGACCTGGACCTGGACGCGCGGATCAAGAGCCTGTCCAAGGGCAACCGGCAGAAGGTCGGGCTCGTCCAGGCGTTCATGCACCAGCCCGAACTGCTGATCCTGGACGAGCCCACCTCCGGCCTTGACCCCCTCATCCAGCAGACCTTCCTCGACATGGTCGCCGAAGCCCGCGCCGAAGGGCACACAGTGTTCATGTCCAGCCACATCATGAGCGAGGTCGAGGCGGTCGCCGACCGCGTCGCGATCATCCGCGAAGGCGAGTTGGTCGCTCTGGACACCGTCGCCGACCTGCGCGCCCGCTCCTTTCTCCAGCTGCGGATCACCTTCGCCGCCCCGGTACGGGCCGAGGAGTTCGCCGGCCTGCCCGGCGTCACCGACCTGACCGTCGACGGCGCCACCCTGACCTGCCGGGTGGATGGCAGCCCGGATCCCTTGATCAAGGCCGCCGCCCGGCACACCGTCACCGGCCTGCGCGCCGACACCCAGGACCTGGAAGAGCTGTTCCACACCTACTACACCAGCCAGAGCGACGAGCCCCGCAGCGGCAACGCCGCTTGAGCCCTCTCACCCCACCGGCACGATGACGAACGGCGGCACCATGACCACCACCCCACCTGCGGCCACCACCGCGATTCCCGGAGCGTCCGGGCTCGCCCGCGCCTTCAGCGGCTCGATGTTCACCAAGACCCTGTACGACAACCGACGCGTCTTCACCGTCTGGGCCGTGGCCACCGGGGTACTGGCAGTGATGTACGGCAGCTTCTATCCGCAGATCACCGCCGACTCCCTGGACGCCGTGCCCGAAGCGATGCACGGCTTCGGCTTCGACGACGCCGCCAGCGCCGCCGGCTACCTTCAAGGCGCGGTGTTCGGGCTGCTCATCCCGTTGCTGGCCACCTTCTACGGCGCCGCCACCGGCGCCCGCATGATCTCCGCCGACGAGGAGTCCGGCTACCTGGACCTACTACTGGCCCACCCGCTGGGCCGCACCCGCCTGCTGCTGCACCGCTTCGCCGCCCTGACCGTCGGCGCCCTGGCGATCGCGGTGGTCGTGCTGGCCGCCATGCTCGCCATCCGCTCCAGCGCCGACCTCAACAGCATCAGCCCCGCAAACTTCACCGCGCAGGCGGTCAACCTGGCCCTGCTGACGATCCTGTTCGGCGCGCTGGCCACCGGCCTGGGCTCCGCCACCGGCAAACCCCGCCCCACCGTCTTCGGCATCACCGCCGGCCTTGGCGTCGCCGCCTACGCCCTGCACGGCTTCGCCCCGCAGATCGGCGCGGACTGGCTCCGCAACCTGACCCCGTACCACTACTACATCGGCGGGGAACCGCTGAAGAACGGCCTCCAATTCGCCGACGCCGCCGTCCTGGCCTGCACCGCGATCATCCTGATCACCGCCGGCGCCTGGCGGCTCAACCGCCGAGACCTGGGCCGCTGAGCGGCACCGACCAGGTCACACCCTGCGGGCCCGCACGCCGACGCGTGCGGGACTATACCCGTTCCACTCGCCCAGACCTTTCACCTGGCGCACAGCCCCGCGCGTCGCCGCCGGACCCGCTCAAGAAGACACCTTCGCAAGCGGGATCCGCCCAGGCCGAATCCGGCTGCGTCCAGGCCCGCGTCCACTCGCTCCCGCAACTCGCCCTCAACCTCGGCGGACACCTGCCGCGGGCCGGGGGGAACCGGCCCGAACCACACGTCGGTCCGCTGAACAGCGAACCCGAGCTGATTGTGCTCCCGCCGCTTGCCCTCCACTAGTTCCTGGTCCGCATCGTCCAGGAAGAAGGGACCACTCCAGTTCCGCCCGCGAAGGTGCCCGTGAACGGGGCCGGTACCCTCGGTGGGGCCTCTGTACGGGTATCGGTTGGTGGAGGCTGGCCCGCACCCGAACCGGGCTCACGCCGTGTGCGGCGGCGGGCCCGCCGGTGGGAGCCCGACCCGCAGACCGGGCCGATCGTGCGGTGGATCTTCGCCCAGCGGCTCCCCGGGCACAGCATGGTGCCTATCATCCGCGCCCTCAACGATATGCAAATTCCTTGCCCGTCAGCGGCAGATCCGCGGCGCAACGCCCACTAGCAAAAGTGCGGGCCGAGGCACACCTCGACCCCGCACCATATGGGGAAAAGGTTCGTGTCCGAGGCCGGACTCGAACCATTCTCCCACCATAATTGTACCACTCGGCCACGTGCCTCTCAACACAAACGCCCTGGTCAACGGGACGGAAGGCTGAGCGGTCATGCCGAACACCGAACCTTCCCCCGCGAACACGGTAATCCGGTGGGCATCCACCCTTAGCGTCATCATCCTGGCGGGCAGCGCTGCTGTGATCAGCTACCGGCACATGTACCAGCTCGTGCTGCGGTACGAAGAGAGCTCTTGGACGGCCGCACTGCTGCCGATCAGCGTGGACGGGATGATCGCGGTGGCCTCGATGTCACTGCTGGTCGACTCCCGGCAAGGTCGCCGCAGCGGGCTCCTTCCATGGACGCTGTTGGTCCTTGGTAGTGCCGCCAGCCTGGGGCCGCCAACGTCGCAGTGGCCGAACCCTCCCTGGTGGGCCGGCTAATCGCCGCATGGCCATCGACGGCCCTGATCGGCTCGTACGAGCTGTTGATGCGGCAGGTCAGAAACGCCTCCCAGCAGAGCGCCTCTGCCGCCTTTGACGGGCCACACGGGAGCCCGCTGACCTGCGGTGACGGTTCATATGTGCCCTCATATGACCCTTCATACGAGACGGCAACAGCCACGAGAGACTCATACGACTCTCATATGAGCCCATTCACCGACAATGCCGACTCATACGAAGCTCATACGCAGCCGGGTGACGACTCAGACAACGCTCAGACGGACACCGTTGAACGTCCCATACGACGCGCAGACGGTAGCAGGGAGAAGGCAGCTGGTGGCGAGCAAGCCGACCGGAGTCGCTCACGGGTGAGGCGGCCGGCGTCTGTGCTGCAGCGACAAGCCTGGCAATGGGCATTGGCCCACCGGACGCCGGACGGTGAGCTCCCCTCTGGTAGAGCGATCGCGCAGGAGTTCGATCGCCGTGAGCGCTGGGGCCGCCTGGTCAAACAAGCCGGACTCGCTGGACATCTCGGCCCTGCCTCAGTGCAGTAGCCACGCAAGTCTCCGCCGCCAGCGACCAGCGTGTGCGTGTGGGCGGTGTCTTAAAGCTGCCTAGGAGGATGAATTGCATTTGCATGTGGTCCAGTTTTCTGGCGGCATCGGGAGTTGGTCCGCTGCGCAGCGAGTCATCGCACAGCACGGTACGAAGAATCTCGTGCTATTGATCGCTGACACCCAGGTCGAAGATTCCGACCTGTGGAGGTTCGCCAGGGAAGCAAGCAGTCAGATCGGCGTGGAGCTCACGGTTGTCGCCGACGGACGCACCCCGTTTCAGGTGTTCTGGGATCAGCGGTTCCTTGGGAACTCTCGGCTCGCGCCTTGTTCGGCAATTCTGAAGCAGCAGCCATGTCGACGCTGGCTTGAAGAGAACGCAAGGATCGAGAACACCATCCTATATGTTGGCATCGACTGGAGCGAGGCACGACGGGCACCGGCGATCGAGCGAGCGAGGCTGGGCGCCGTGGACAGTAAGATTTCCGATGTGCGAACCACCTTATGTCAGCAAAGACGACATGATGGCACACTGCCGAACTTTGGGAATTGAGCCGCCGCGGCTATACGATCTCGGTTTCGTTCATAATAATTGCGGAGGAGTTTACGTGCGTGCTGGCCAACGGCATTGGGCGCATCTCCTGCGCACGTTCCCCGAACGATTTATCGAAGCTGAGCGTCAGGAGCAGGAGTTGCGCGCGGAGTTGGGAGACGTTGCAATCCTACGGGACCGTTCTGGGGGTAGGTCACGTCCTCTCCCGCTCGCAGACTTTCGGCGGCGTCTCGACGGGACGGCGTCAGCAGCTTAGAACGCTCAGCCTCGCATGCCGTGATTTGGGCCGCGTCGCTACGATGCCAATACCCGTGGCGGGCTCGGTGCCGACGAGGAACACGCCCCGCTAATCAGCTGACCGATGTCGAGCTTTCGGATCAGGGGCAGCGACCGGCTGGCGCTGTTCGGCACCTTGCCGTGGTCTGCGGGAGTTGACCGAGAGCTCTCGCAGGGGCCAGGCGCCCACGGTCCAGGGCGTCATCCGGTGATGATCGCACTCGTCCACGCGGTCAGTCCGGCAAAGGAAGCATGGGCGTGCTGTGCGAAGTGGTCCGGCTGGTGCCCAACGCATCCACGAGCAGATCGAGCAGGCGTCCCGGGGGTGCGTACCCCTCGGCCTGGGCGATGAGGTAGTCGCGGGCACGGTGCTTGCGGGCCTGGGCGGTACGGGCGGCCCGGAAGGTGGGATCGGCGGTGATGCGCTGTACCAAATCGGGGAGGCGTTGTTCGGCGTCGGCGTAGAGACGCTGCTCCGCGACCATCGCCTGCTCGATTGCGCGGTCGGTTGCTCGCCACAGCACGCCCCGCGAATATTCACGGTCGAGCGTGCCGTCTTGCTCGGCTGCGGCGTAACGGATCTGGGCCACGCGACGGCGACCCTGTTCGCTGCTTGCGGCGCGGAACTTCGGGAGGGTTATCAGTTCTGCGGCCAGACGGTCAACCATCGCCTTCTCCTCGGCCTCCGACAGCCCCTGTCCGGGATCCTCGTCGGATGCACTGAACGCGGCCAGTTCCTCTTCGAAGGCGTCGAACCAGCCGGCCTGGACGCACCAGCGGTGAACAACGCCCTGAAGGACGAACGCGGCTACCAGGCTGATCGGTCTTCCCGCGTACTGGGCTGCCTTGGCGCGCAGCGCCAACGCTTGGCCGCAGGTGTCGCCGTCAGCCTCCGCATCCGCCGCCATCGCATCGAGTTCGGCGAACTCGTCGGCGTCGAAGCGGTCAGACGCCAGGTAGACGAGGTGTTGTTCGGCGGTCACGGCCAGGTCCAGGAACGCTTCCACAGACAGGTCATCGGGTTCCAGGTGGACGGTAGGGCCGTTGGTGGTGGGCGTAGCCGGGATCAGCGTCAGGCCGCGCTCGGTGGCCAGTCTCGCGATCCGTCCGGCCAGCGATGCCAGCTCGTCGGCTGCTGAGGTGGATGTCATCTGCCGCCTGCCTCCTACGGTGGGAGTATGGATGACTGCGGACAGTAGCGGCCGAGTCTGACAAGCAAGGGTGGCCCAGCGCGTTGGGACTGTGTCTGCCGACGTGTACCAGGAGGAGTCCTCGTGCCGCGGACGGGGAGGCCAGCCGTGCCGGTTCGTTGGCTTCGCGCCGTGGTCTTCCGAGCGGCACAATTGTCCCGCAACTGTTGCGCGACACGTTTGTGTCAGTGGGGACGACGACTTAGTGACAGTGGCTAGCGACAGGTTGTTGTCGGTGCTCCGGGGCGCTGGCGACGGTGTCGTCCGGGGTGATCTGGACGGAGCTTGGCCACGGTCCCGGTGGGGGACCGGCGGCAGGTCCTCGCCAAGTTGGCGGGCCAGGCGGGTGTTGTCTTCGTAGCGCAGGCTGAACAGCACGTCAGGGTGCACGCCGATGCGGTGCGGGCCGATGTCGCTGCAGAGGGCTACAGAGGCTGGACCGCTCCCTTGGCGACAACAGCGCCGAACGCCGTATCTTCCGTGCCTACGCCGACCGCTACGTCCGGCTCGGCCCCGACATTCCCGCGCTGATCCCGCAGGTCTACCTGCACCACCACCCCTACACCACGGTCGAGCGGCGCACGCCCGGCCCGCTCGCGCGCCAGCGCATGGACCTCCTGATGCCTTCCGCCGCACCGCGCCCGCGTCGTCATCGAGTGCGACGGCAAGCAGCACTACGCCGGCGACGGCCGCGCTGACCCCGCCGATACGCCGCGATGATGGCCGAAGACCGCGACCTTCGCCTGAAGGGGTATGAGGTGTACCGGTTCGGCGGCGCCGAACTCACCGACCGCCAGGCCGCGGACCGCATGCTCAACGCGTCCTTCGACCGACTGCACCAGCGCTATCTCAAATGGGTGTGGTTCTTCTTGAAGGACCTGGGTGAGCTGGGGTTTTGAGCGTTCGGTCGCTGTGGGTGGGTTCGTCTTCTACCGTTCGGGGTGGAGGCGACCACGATGGGCTCACTGTTTGAGGAGCTGGCGCGGCGGGAGGTCGCGGTCCGGCAGCGGATCGAGGAGATCTCCGAGCAGATCGCCGAGTTGACAGGGCTGCTGGAGGTCGAGGAGGACCGGCTGTCACGGTTGGTCATCACCCGGGAGACCGTGCATGAGGTGGTGGGTGAGGCGGCCGGAACGGTCGAGGATCTGGTGGCTGAGTCCGGATCGGTTGATCCCGGTGAGGCGGCGTCGCCGATCGGGGTTTTGACGGTGCCGCCGTGGCGGCCGGGCATGACGGCCTCGGCGTTGCCGGCCGCGTATCGGGACGCGGTGGGTGCGACGTGAAAGTCGCATGTTGTGAGTGGTCGCGTTGTTTGGAGGTTCGATTGTTGGAGACGTGACTCGGTCCAGTGTCCGTGGGGGCTGTCCCCGCCTCGGCGTGCGTCGTGGGTAACCGCGGGGTGCGAAGCCCGAGGTAGAAGCCGAAGCCGTTGCTGTTCCATCCAGTGACGGCGGGCGAGGGGAAGACCGGACGGGTGAAGATATCTGAATCTCCGCATGCTTCGTAATCCCGGCTTCCGTCGATGGAATGCAGGAGGCGGATGACAGGGCTGGCCGCTGCGAAACGGCAGGTGCCGATCATTGAACCACCGCTTGATCGGGAGGACACCGCCGCCCCGGAGTATAGGAGGCACCCACCCCGGTCGTATCTCACACATGCGGAACACGGAAAACCCGACAGGGTCCGGACCGCCTGGGGGCGGGCTGGTAGGTCGACCGTAAGGGAGGCGGAATCCCCTGGTGGGAACAAGATGCCCAAGAAGCGAATGCCGGTTATGCCGGAAACGGCATCGCTGCCGCCGGGTCACAAGACTGGTGGTGGCGGACGAAAGTCGACAGGAAACCAGAGCGACATGACGGCACCTCCATGCCGTTGCTGCTGGATAACTGGCCGGACACCGGGCCTGGTGCCCGGGCCCCGAAAGGGGTGCTGACATGGGCAGGTGGGCCTTTGAAGACATGCAGCTCGAAACGCCGGAACCGAGGGGCAAGTTAGACACCGATGGTGAACGGACCTAAGGACGTCCCTCCCGTGTGGGACGCTATTGACTGGCGTCTGCACGAGGAGAACGTACGGCGGCTACGGCAGCGGATCTTCAAGGCGGCGCAGGATGGTTGCCCGGCCAAGCTCAGGAACCTGCAGAAACTCATGCTGCGGAGCTGGAGCAACACGCTGGTCAGCGTGCGACAGGCGACGCAGTTGAATGCTGGACGCAAAACAGCCGGGGTCGATGAGGAGGTCGCGCTGACTCCCTCTGCCAGGATGGAAATGGCGATGCGGGTGCATCGTGAGACTTCAACCTGGCGTCCCCGACCAGTGAAGAGGGTTCACATACCCAAGGCGGGAAACCGTGCAAAGCTGAGGCCGCTCGGAATTCCAGTGATCGCGGATCGATGCCATCAAGGCAGGGTCTGTAACGCGCTGGAACCTGAGTGGGAGGCCCGATTCGAACCCCGATCCTACGGGTTCCGGCCGGGTCGAAGCTGCCATGATGCGATAGGAGTTTTCTTTACGGCCTGCGCACAGTCGAGGACCAAGCGGGTCTGGGTCCTGGACGCGGATCTGGCGGCGGCGTTCGACAAAATCGATCACTCCAGGCTCCTTGAGGCCATCGGATCGTTCCCCGCCAAGGAACTGATCCGGCACTGGCTGAAGGCAGGGGTGATAGAGGCAGGAAAAGGGTTCGCGCCAACCGATGCAGGTACGCCACAAGGGGGCGTTATAAGCCCGCTTCTGCTGAACGTCGCATTGCACGGGCTGGAAACGGCCGCTGGAGTCAGGTACTACCCCGCATCCCACAATCAAGCGGGACGGGTTCAACCGGGGTCGCCGATGGTCATCCGTTACGCGGACGATCTGGTCGCGCTCTGCCACAGCCAGCGGCAGGCCGAGCTGGTCAAGGCCAAAATCGCCGAGTGGCTAGCCCCGAAGGGGCTGACCTTCAACGAAGAGAAGACCAGGATAGTGCACATCGACGATGGGTACGATTTCCTGGGATTCAACATCCGGCGATACAGTGGCACGCTGCTGATCAAACCATCGAAGGCGGCCATCCAGCGGATCCGGGAACGGCTTCGCGTCGAGCTCCGCGCTTTACGCGGGGCCAACGCGGCGGCGGTTATCGCCAGGATCAACCCCATTATCCGGGGTTGGGCGGCTTACTACCGGGGCGTGGTGTCGTCCGGCATCTTCACCAGCCTGGACCACTACCTGTGGGTCCTCTGCTACAAGTGGGCGACCTACAGGCACGCCACCAAATCGAAGAATTGGGTCGTGGCCCGCTACTTCGGTAAATTCAACAAGTTCAGGAATGATCAATGGGTGTTCGGTGACGCCGCCAGCGGCGCCTACCTGGTGAAAATGTCCTGGACACCCATCGTCCGGCACACCAAGGTCAACGGCACGGCGTCCCCAGACGACCCTGCCCTGGCCGAGTACTGGGCCAAGCGGCGCCGTCGCGTCACACCCCCGTTGGACAGCTACACGCTGCGTCTGCTCACCAGGCAGGACGGCCGCTGCTCGATCTGCCGGGGCCCCCTGCTGACCGACGACCAGCCGCAGTCCACCCACGAGTGGGAACGATGGTGGTTGCACATCGTCCGCAGGGCGATCAGCGCTGACCATCTCGTTCATCACGGACGGCCCAGCTCGCCGGACGGTGATCAGACCCGCCTCGTCCATGCGGCCTGCCAGCGCGAACTCCTCACTCGCCAGCGCAGCCGCACGGCCTGCAAACCTGCGCCGCCCTCGGCGGCTTGCTTGCGCTGACCCGCGGTGAAAGCCGCACGGGCAGTGCTGAGGGGAGGCCGACGGGGCAACCCGTCGGCCTTACCCGATAGATCTTGGCCGATGCGGCCGCGCCGGTGCGGGCTGGGCAGGTCGCGGCCGCGATGGGGTTGGAGGACTCGGCGGCCAAGCGGGAGGCGCTGCGGTCCAAGCTGAAGCGGCTGGTCGAGCGCGGCTGAGCGACCGAGAACGAGCCGGGGCTGTTCACGTTGACCGGCTCGGCGGCGCGCGGGCTGGCCGCTGGTCCCAGTGGTGGGTTGGGCGGTGGGCAGGACGGCATTGCTTGGTCACCGGCCGGGTGATTGCGGCGGGCTCTTGCCCGGGTGCAGGTTCGAAGGCAACCACACCTGGTGAACCGACCGCGCCGGGAAGAAGAGCCCGCGATGGAAAACTACGTCGCCGGCGCCGATGCTGACGCCTTTGCGGCCGCGAAGACAACGTTCAACTGTCTCATCCGACAGCTCACCGATTCGGTGACTCTGTCGGTCAGCCACGATCGGCTCGAGGATCTGCTGCTGGAGCGGGGGCGGGAGCTGCAACGGCTGTTGCTGCAGGCGCAACTGGACCTGCGGGCGATGCGTGAACGCCAGGCCGCTGAGCACCTTCGCGGCACCGGCGCCGGGATCATCGGGCCCGACGGGATGCGACGGCGCCGGCTGGAGGCCGGGCATCATCGGCTGCTGGCCACGGTGTTCGGCATGGTGACCGTCACCCGCTGCGCCTGGCGCGCTGCCGGGACCGGGTATCTGCATCCGGCCGACGCGGCGTTGTCGCTGCCGGCCGGGCGGCACTCGCACGGGCTGGCCCGTCTGGCCGCGCTGGAGGCGGTGCGTGGTTCGTTCGACCAGGCGCTGGAGGCGATCGGCGTCCGCTGCGGGAAGGTGGTGGGCAAACGGCAGCTGCTGGAGCTGGTGCGGCGGGCGGCGGTCGATATCGACACCTTCAACGCCTCGCTCATGCCGATGCCGCGCACCGCCGACGAACTACTGGTCCTGTCCACCGACGCCAAGGGGATCGTGATGCGGCCCGAGGCGTTGCGGCCGGCCACCGCCAAGGCCGCCGCCCGCGCCAAACGCACCTTCCGCACCCGCCTGGCCGCCGGGGAGAAGCCCGCCCGAAAACGCATGGCCACCCTCGCAGTGGTCTACGACGCGGTCCCGGCACCCCGCCGCCCGCATGACGTGATCGCCGTTCCCGGCGGACGGCACGGGACCAGACGGCCGCGACATGGGCCGCGGGCGAGGAGGAAGTGGTTGTGCGGTTCGGTGATCGCCGAACCGGACGAGGTAATCGCCCGCGTCTTCGACCACGCCCAATCGCGCGATCCCACCCACGCCCGGGCCTGGGTCGTGCTGGTCGACGGCGCCAGGCACCAGCTTGATCTGATCCGTGCCGAGGCCGCCCGGCGGAAGGCACCGATCCACATCATTCTGGATTTCGTTCATGTGATCGAAAAGCTCTGGGCTGCGGCCTGGGACCTGCACCGCCCGGGGCGACGACGCCGCCGAGGACTGGGTCGCCACCCACGCCCTGGCACTGCTGGCCGGACACACCGACCAGGTCACCGCAGCCCTGGACGCTCAGGCCGCCACGCTCGGCCACCACCACCGGGCCGAGATCGACACGGCTATCCGCTATCTGACCAACCATGTCGCGTTCCTGCGCTATGACCGGGCACTGCAAGCGGGATGGCCGATCGCCACCGGCGTCATCGAGGGAGCGGTCCGACACATCGTGGCCGACCGCCTGGATATCGGTGGCGCCAGAAGGGACTTGGAAGGAGCCGAAGCCGTCCTGAAACTGCGGACCGTGGTCGCCAACGGCCACTTCCCCGCCTACTGGAGCCACCACCTCGACCAGGAACACCACCGCATTCACCCAGACCACCAACACGAGTACAACCTGACCGCGTGATCAACCCTGTTCTTCAGAAGGAACCACCCAAGTCAGTTGGTCGCGGTGCTGAGCAGGTCGCGATAGTCGGCGCATCGGACGGTACGGCCGGGACGGCCGTCGAAGATGTTCAGCTCGACCTTCTTGACGCCGGGGATCGCCTGTGCAGTGCACACGATCTGCGCCTGCCACAGGCGCGGCCACTTCTCGGGCCGGATCGTCGTCTGCAACGCGACGGTGACGGTCCCCGAGCCGTCTGTTTCGTGGATGGCCGCTGGTGGCGCCCCAGGTGGACGGATTCCGTCCCGTGAGGGGTCGGGTAGCCCGGCGACGAGCCCGACACCGGGCAAGGTGCTGTCCAGGCCCGCTCGGCGTTCGTTGTCGGTGACGCCGTACCCGAGTTGCCACAGCGGCATCAGCGGAGCCCCGGGCAACCCGGGCCGGACCACTGGTACCAGCCGGCCGTCCTTGATGAAGTAGATGGTGTTGTTGACGACCGGGCCCTGCCCGGTGGGCAGAGCCCCGACCCTGGTGACGCCGGTCGGCTGGACGCCGCAGCCGCCCACCAGGACCACAGTTGCGGCGAGCACCGTCACGACGTGCCTGCCGCTCATCGTGTCCCCGCCACGGGCAGCCAGAGGGTGAACACCGCTCCCGCTTGGAGGCCGGCGGATGCTTCCAGCGTCCCGCCGTGAAGTGATGCGTTCTCTCGCGCGATCGCCAGGCCCAACCCGCTGCCCGCGCTCTGCGAGCGGGCCGCCCCGGCCTTGAAGAACCGGTCGAAGATCAGTGGCAGCAGGTCGTCGGGGACGCCCGGTCCCGCGTCCGCGACCGAGAGTTCGAACCCCGGCACGCCATCGCGCTCGGCACGGCGGACCTCCAAGCGCACCGGCGGCCGCCCGTGCCGGAACGCGTTGCCGACCAGATTGGCCACGATGACGTCGAATCGGCGCGGGTCCACCCGGACAACCAGGTCGCCGGGGGCCGCAACCGCGACTTGGCCGGTCCAGCCGCGCGCGTCAAGGACGGCCGCAATAGCCTCGGCCACGACCACATCGTCCAAGACGAGCGCGGCCGCACCAGCGTCAAACCGGCTGATCTCGATCAGGTGCTCCACCAGCGCGCCGAGCCGCCGCGTCCCGGCCACCACCAGCCGCGCCGCCGTCGGATCCGGTTCGTCCTCCAGCACGTCGGTGAGGGCGGTCATCGCGGTGAGCGGAGTGCGCAGCTCATGTGAGACGTCCGCCACGAACCCCCGCGCCGCCTCCTCCAACGCGCGCAGTTCGGTCACCGTGGTCTCCAGGGCGCCCGCCGCCCGATTGAACGTGTGGGCCAAGTCGGCCAGCTCGTCCCGGCCCCGAACCTGTACTCGCGTCGTCAGTTCGCCCTCGGCGAGCGCCCGTGCCCCCGCGCCAAGGCGCCGGACCGGCCGCAGCAGCCCATGCGCGGCCGCCAACGCCAGACCTAGTCCGAACAGCAGCGCAGCGGCATCCGCCATGGCCATCGCCCGAATGAACGACCGCAGGTCAGCGGCTTCCCGATCCAGGCTGACGCTGACCAGGACAATCGGTGGGGAGGTGCGCTGCGCGCCGACCGCCGAGCCGCGATATATGGTCACGGACGTCCCGACCAGCAGGTACGGCCGTCCCAGATGCCGTACTCGCTGAACGACCATGGCCCGCACAGCCCGCGCCGCGAACACGGCGGGCACCGGCACATGCAGGCAGCCAGGGGCAGGCGAAGGCACCGGCCGGCCCGGCGGCGACGTCACCACGCAGGCCCGCTGGCGCTGGTCGGCAGTGCGCAACGCCGCCTGCAGGGTCGCCTGCAGGGTCCTGTCCGCGTTCGCCGGCATCTGGACGGGCACCAGCCGTTCGACGGTCTGCCGGACCTGGGTCGCCACGGCGTCCTGGGTGCGTTCCAGCATCGCATCGCGCACCAGCACGTACCCAACGCCGGAGGCCAGAACCGACGCCAGCAGCGCCACGGCGGTGAACGCCGCTGCCGTCCGCATCCGCAGGCTCGTCATCGAGTCACCGACCGGCATCCGGCCCCAAGCTTGCCGTGGCGCCGCGCTCCGATACCGAACGGCACCAGAGCTGCCGCCGCCCCCGCCAAAGGATCGCCCTGCCCATAGAGAACGCTCAGCACCGGAACAGTATGCAGCCGCCCGTGACCATGCAGCGGCTATGTCTCGAAATCCAGACATAGAACGAAAACGAACGGGGTGTGGGTCCTTTGCAAGGACCTCGCCACCTGCACGGGCTGCGGACTCGTGGGTCGGAGTACGAGTCGTTCGGTCCTGCCCACGGATCCGGAGGCGAGCCCGGGGCGAACGCGGCGGTAGGCCCTGTTCCGTTCTCGCGCGTCATCAGCGACCTTGCAGCGGAACGGCAGGACGGCGGGCCCAGCGTGAACCCGACCGAATTGGTGCATCCCCAGCTCAGCAGGTCCTTACAAAGGAACCGCACCCATCTCAAATGACCAACGAGCTGGGTCATGCTCCAGCCCGCACTACGGTCGCGGCGTCGAGGCGGCGGTGCACCAGCGACAGCATCGAGCACAGATCGAGCGCGTCCGGTTCGGTTAGCGCCCACCCCGCCGTCGCGCGCGGGGTGTGCGCCGGCGGGTTCCGGAAGGTCCCGAAGATGCCCCTGAGCAGGTTCGCGAACCCGCGATGCTCACTGATCTCCGACTCGGTGCCATAGGCGTTGATCCGCACGACCGGCGCCCCAGCCGCAGCGCCGAAGCACTGGTCGACCAGCCCGGCGCCGTCGCCGGACAACCCGCTCATCTGCCGCAGTCGCTCGCTGACGCCCTTGGTCGCCTCGAACACCGCGTGGAACAGCGACTTGCGCAGCAGTTCCTCCTCGCAGTAGCGCAGGACCTCGGGGTGAACGCCGCGGCGCGCCAGCTCGGTCCGCAGCCGGCCGGCCATTCGAGCCACCTCGTCCAGCGTGGTCGCCGTCGCCGCCGCTCTGGCGACCTTGCCCTGCTCGTTGACCCGAAGGCCGACCAGCGACAACGCCTCCGTCAGCCCGTCGCGAAGTGCGTCGAACCGACGCTGGTCCTGAATGAACCGGCCCGGTGCCATCGCCTCGGTGATGAACCGGATGATGCAGTTGCTCGCCTGATCGCGGTGCTGCTGGTTGAGCAGCGCAGCCCACAGGCGAGTGCGCTTGTTGGGCGCCTCCACATCGGCGACCCTGACCATCCCCAACAACCGGGTGATCTCCGCGTTGCTCAGACCCGGCCAGCCGGTGCTGGCCAGGACATCGGCGACCGCCTGGACAACGTCCGACGACCACGGCGGATGCAAACTCTTCGAAGGCACGGCTACATGATGACGGTCACATACCGTGCTATCGCACCCGGTTTTCCCATTCCACGCGCATCAGAACAACTCGATCGCACATGCGCGCCTCCACTACCGGCTGCCCTGCCTCGTGGTGCACCTTGCACGCGGGCCGGTCCCCATAGGTCATCACGAGGCTCCGCTGCCCAACCTGGCCGCCAAAGCCTGCGCAGGCGCAGTTGTTCCGCGCCCGCGTCGGCGCGGCCCGGCGACTCACCGAGCCTCGACAGGTGCCCAGCGCTTGGGAAATTCGTAGCTGTCGATCATGTTCTTTCGCCACAGTGACAGGATGAGCTCAGTGGAAAAGCCGCTCCTGCGACCGGTTGCCGAAGACGGCGACTGGCGGGACACCGCGATCATTGGATACCTCGAAGGCGACGGGGCACTGGCTGCTGGCTATCTGGATGCCGCGCAGGTCCTGGTCGATCATTGGAATGCGCACCGTCCCGCCGACCACCGGGTCCTCTCGGCCCTCAACTTGTTGCGGCACGGGATCGAACTTGCGCTCGGACCAGGTCCGCGAAGCCGCCGCGCGTATGCGTGCCGACGGCATTGACGACCCGGACCTGGCGCCAGAGGCCGTGGACCGCCGTCTGTCGACCAGCCACTCGATCAGCGCTCTTGTAACGGAGCTGAACAATTACCTAGGCCAGCTGCAGCTCGGCACCAACGACAAGCTCCCCGCGGACACCATGGAGGTTCTGCAGAGCCTGCACCTGCTGGACGAGAAAGGCCAAGCCCTGCGCTACGGCACCGTCAAGGTCGGCAAGGGCAAGAACAGCAAACTCGTGCCCGCTCGCCCCGAGCAGCAGGCGTTCGACTTCCCTGCGGTGGCCACTGCGCTCCACAACGCCGGCACGCTCAGCTCCTGTACGGGGTGTCCGGCGTCCTCGGCGAGTACGAGGAGTACCAGAGGGATATGCAGCGGATGTACGGCGAGGCGTATTAGGGATCATGATGGCAGGCAACGCTCAAGGTGCAGCTCGCGCCGAGGACGAGCTCAAGGTCGCGACCTATGCTTCGGACTATCTGCAGGTCTACACCGAGACGATCGACCGGTACTACGCCGCCGTCCTGCAGGAACTGATCACCCTGGAAGCCGCCGCAGACATGCTGCCGCTGTATGACCGGCGGCTCGGCGTGGACACCGGCGTCGTGGCTGCCCACGCTGCCACCGACTTCTACCTGTTCTTCGTAGACGCCGCGCAGGTGTCCGTGGTCCGCGTGGAGCAGCTATCCGGGCGACTCGACGCTGAGTGGACGCACACGGCCGCTTACGACCGGCGATTGGCCGACGTGCGACAGTGGCTTAATCTGCGCCTGCCCGAGCTCGCCGAGCCGGTCAACATGCCGCACACGGACTTTTCCTCCTTCGACACCGACTACTGGCAAACTCAGGCACGCGAACACGGGGCTGCTGCCGCACGACGCGACGCTGACCGGGCCGCGGCAAATCTGCCCCGCCTGCGCGAGACGGCCCAGCGCTCCTGGGAACGAAACCAGCTC
Organism: Actinomadura sp. KC06; assembly: GCF_004348735.1. GTDB lineage: Bacteria > Actinomycetota > Actinomycetes > Streptosporangiales > Streptosporangiaceae > Spirillospora. The sequence goes on along the minus strand of NZ_SMKT01000047.1, from coordinate 779 downwards.
GCCCAGCGCTACCGGGACCTGAGCACCTCGGGACTGACGCCTCAGAACCGCGGCACACAGTTCGAGCGGCTCTGGCGGGACCTGCTTTCCTTCCCACGGGTGGCACCCGAAGAAGGTTCGGATCAGCGGTGAGGACAACGACTTCACTGCCCTGTACAACGGCTCCACATCCTCGGCGAGACGCGCTGGTTCGCCACACCGATGACCGGTGGCAAGATGCGCGAGTTCCTCGCCAAACTCGACACTCGCCCCCAGACCATCGGACTGTTCGTATCCCACTCCGGCTATGACGACGGCGCACTGACCGTCATCCGCCGCTCCGTCGCAACCAAGACCGTCGTTCGCTTCGACCGAGCCGACATCGACAACCTGTTCCTGCACCGCACCGACTTGGGTGACCTGTTCAGTGAGAAGCTTCGCGACGTCTACGACCACCTCTTCGAACGCGACGACCAAACGTAGCGAGCTCCGCCGCCGTCAGCCCAGCAGCGGGCGGAGACCCGTACCCTATGCCGACACGCCACTGACATTAATTCGGCGTACGGCGCTGACAACATTTCGCCCTGAACAGCAACCGAGAAGCGTGCAAGAAAGGTGCCGTGTGCTTCAAGGGCGACCCATCACAGCCGTCGCCGCGGATACCACGACTTCTGGGACTGTACAAATAACGGCGGATCTAACGATCAAGGAAGAGACGCCACATGACCGAGACCGCCGAGCCGTCCGCGACCGTGGACGAGTCCGTTGAACAGGGCCAGGACCAGGCCGTGAGGCCGGAG
>NZ_SMKT01000416.1 GCF_004348735.1 Actinomadura sp. KC06 | reverse complement strand
CCGCCCGCCCCACCCGGAGGTCGGCGCACGCGAGCCGGCGCGGGCCCGCTGATCAGCTCAGGTCGACGGCGTCCAGATCCAGGACGCGGGCGTGCAGGACGAGCCGCTGGTGCAGCGCCGCCCGCAGTGCCCGGTGCAGGCCGTCCTCCAGGTAGAGCTCGCCCTGCCATTGGACTACATGCGGAAACAGGTCTCCGTAGAACGTGGAGTCCTTTGAGAGGAGCGACTGCAGGTCCATCTCGCGCTTCGTGCTCACAAGCTGATCGAGGCGGACCTGGCGAGGCGGGATCTTGGCCCAGTCCCGGGACGAGAACCCGTGCTCCGGATAGGGCCGTCCTTCACCCACCGCCTTGAAGATCACCCTCCGAGTCTACGGCGTCCCCATGACCCGGAGAAGGCGACTCAACAACATGAGTCACCCCACTTACCGCCCCCGGTAAACGGTTACCTCGCAGTTCAACGCCTTCGTGAGAAATTACCCCCAACCGCCCACCTCATTTACC
>NZ_SMKT01000046.1 GCF_004348735.1 Actinomadura sp. KC06 | reverse complement strand
GGGCAGGGGGTCAGGGGCCGAGGATCGTCCTCGGGCGCACCGCGTTGGCCTTGTTCACCAGCGCGTGCCGGGTCTCTCTGTCGTCGGCGACGTGGGCCAGCGCCCGGTACGTCCGTTCGAGCTCCTTCCGCAGCCCGTCGCGGGTGAGCGGCGCGTTGATCAGCGTCGTGTCGGGGTGCTCCTCGCCCTTCGCCTCGGCCCAGGCCAGCGCGGCCTCCAGCAGCTCGGCGACGAGCTGGCGGCGCCGTTCGCCGTCGACCCGCGCGTGGTCGAGCCGCGCCGCCGCCTTCTGCAGGTGCTCCTTGGACAGCTGGTCGGACGGGCGGCCGCGCAGCGTGGCGGCCATCGCGGCGAGCTGGGCGGCGCCGTAGTGCCTGGACAGCGAGGGGACCTCGTCCAGGGCGTCCACCGCGCCCGAGCGGTCCGACATCGCCAGCCGGACGCGGGCCAGCCCGAACGCCGCGCTGAGGTAGCCGCGGTCGGTCCGCCAGACGCTCTCGTAGCGGCGGGCGGCCTCCGCCATCTCGCCGGACCCCTCGCAGCAGAACGCCAGCGCCAGCTTGGGCGCGGCCTCGCCGGGCATCCGGTCGTACAGGCCGTCGAACAGGATCTGCGCCCGGGTGTACTCGCCGGCCATCAGCGCGCTGACGCCCCGGTACCAGAGGATGCGCCAGTCGACGTCGTCCTGGTCGGACGGCGGATGCCCGGCGAGCGTCGCGTCGGCCTCCGCCCGCTGCCCGAGGTCCAGGTGGGCCTGGATCAGGGCGAGCCGCTCCTCGAGCGCCGGGGGCTGGCGGGCGGCCCTGGCGGTCAGCGTCTCGACGATCTCGGTCGGGCCCCTTGAGGTCAGCTCCGCGAGCCCGGCGACCTCGTCCGGCTCGTCCATCACGGGCACCGGCAGGGCGGCCGCGGCGGCGTCCGCGGTGAGGGAGCCGAGCACCGGCCCGTCCCGGCCGGACGCGACCGTCCGGTCGGACGCGGCGATCTCGGTGCCGACCGCGAGCCGCTCCCGGCCGAACAGCGTGGACGGCACCGGCCACGGATCGGCGTTGCGCGGCGCGGACATGACCTCCCGCAGGACGCCGAACAGCTGCTCGGCCATCTCCGCCGCGCCGCGGAACCGCCGCGCCGGGTCCCGGTGGGTGGCGCGGCGCAGCAGCCGGTCGTAGGAGTCGAACCGCCGCAGCAGCGGGACGTCGTCGCGCTCGGGCAGGCTCGTCTCGAACTCGCCCGTGTAGTCGAAGTCGAAGCTGAGCACCGCCATCGTCCGGCCCACGGTGTAGAGGTCGGAGCTGATCGACGGGCTCCGCTCGGGCAGCTCGGGCGCCCCGAAGCCGCGGGTGCCGTAGAGCGGCGCGCCCGGCGGGCTGCCGTCGATCCGCCAGGTCGCGCCGAGGTCGATGAGCGTGATCCGCTGCTCGCACTGCATGACGTTGGCGGGCTTGAGGTCGCAGTAGAGGATGCGGCGGGTGTGCAGGTAGTCGAGCGCCCAGAGCATCTCGATCCCGTAGGCGATGACGTGGTCGACGGGGAGCACGGCGTGCGGGCCCTCGTCGCGGCGCTTGTCGTCCAGCAGTTCCTGGAGGGAGCGGCCGCCGACGTACTCCATCACGATGTAGCGCTGGACGCCCGCCCGGCCCGTCCGCGCCGTTCCCGCCGGATGCCGGACGAAGTTGTGGATCTTGACGATGTTGGGGTGGCTCACGGCGGCGAGCGCGGCCCGTTCCGACTCCGGCACGTCGGACACGTCCGCGCCCGCGTCCAGGAGGCCCTTCAGCACCACCCAGTGGCCGACGTTGTTGTCGTGCGCGAGGTAGATCCGGCCCTGGCCGCCGTGCGTCAGGCAGCCCTGGACCTCGTACTGGCCGCCGACCATCTCGCCGGGGCGCAGCTGCGGGACGGGCTCGTCGGCGGGAACGTCCGCGAGGATCGCCGTCTCGGGGTCGCGGTACGGGACGGGCGGCACACCGGCCATGTCCAGCAGGCCGTAGGGCGTGATGCGCCTGGACGGGGTCTGCCCCGCGGGCCCCTGCCACGGCTCCGTCGGCCCGGACCACGGCTCGGTCGGCGGCCGCTCCGGCCTTTTCGGGGGCGGGGCGGACGCCGACGGCGGCGCCATCCCGCAGAAGTCGCAGAACCCGGACCGTACGACGCCCCTGCGGCAGTGGACGCACCGGCTCGTGGAGCTCATGGGGCCCTACCTTTCTGGGGGGCGACCCCCAGACCCCCGGGGAGGCGGCCCGAAGATCCTCGCTTCGCTGCGGTCATCGGGCCTACCCTTCCTGGATCTCCCGCAGGTAGCGCAGCACGGCCGACTCGGCGGCCTCCAGGTCGCACGGCGCGGTCCAGAGCAGGTCGTGGGCCGTCCGGTACGGCTCGTCGAGGCGGGGGTCTTCGGCGCGCCCCAGGTTCCGCGCCATCACCTGCAGCGACGCCAGCCGGCCCCGGAGTTCCTCGCGCACGTCGAGGGGCGCCTGGACGACGGCGAGCGCCGACCCCGCCTGCTCCAGCGCGGCGGCGGCGTCCCGTTCCAGCTCCGACGCGGCGGCGAGGAGCCGCGCCCACCGGTGCCCCGGGCGGGCCTCGCCGAGCGCGGCGAGGCGCTCGGGCAGGCCGTCCGCCGGGTCGGAGACGTCCGGGACCGGGGAGGACACCTTCTCGACCGTCTCCTCCCGGACCTCCCGGGTCTTCTGGAGCGTCGCGTCGACGGACGCGAGGGCGTCCCGGATCCGGGCCAGCGCCGCGCGGAACTCCCGGCCCGCGCGGACCTGCTCGGCGAACTCGCAGAGCCACGCCTCGACGTGCGGTTCCTTGCCCGTCGTCCGCACCTTGCGGTCGGCGGACGAGTCGAACACGCGGCGCGTCCGGATGACGTCGTGGTGGAACCGCGCCGAGGCGATGAACGCCAGGTCGCCGGACGCGTCCTCCAGCGCCTGCTTCACCTCGGGGGCGTCCAGCAGCCGGAACGCCTCGTTGAGCGCCGTGCCGACGACGCCCTTCGGATCGTGGTGGACGTACCCGGCGTGCAGCGCGACGCGGAGCCGGATGCGGGTGTCGGGGTCCACGTCGCGGTTGTGCCGTTCGAGCTCACCGGCCAGGTGGAACGGCAGCGGGTCGACCAGCCTCGCCTGCGGGCCCTCCGTCGGGACGAGGAAGAACGCGCCGTCCCCGCGGTCCTCGTGGTAGCGGTCGTCCGAGGCGATCCCCGCCCAGGTGAAGGCCCGCTCCAGGGCTTCGTAGAGACCTCTGCGCATGTCCGCCCGCTGCAGGTCGTTGAGCCCCGGGCGGGTGAACCTCTCGATGTCGACGCAGATGATCGCCCTGTGGACCCTCCGGTGCGAGTGTGAGGCAGAGCTCATGGACGCGGACTCCACGACGCGGGCGGGGAGGCGACGGGCGCTCCCGCCCCCCGCGGGACGCCCCTGGCGAAATCACCGTTCATGCTATACGTACAGCGCCCACGCATAGTGAGTAATTTGCCCGGTACCGTGCACGTATGCTCGCCGAACCCGCGCCCGCTCTGAGCGACCTCGCGCTGGGACTGGTCGTGGTGGCTCTCGCCGTCCGGCTAGGACGCGCACCGTCGGCCAACCGTCCTCCAGCCCCCGCCCACCACCAATCAAATGACGAGCTCCGCTCGGCCAACCGGCTGTGGCGCACGTCCTTCTGGTGGGCCGGGATCGCGGCGCTGGCCGGGTTCGTCCACCACGGCTTCGTGAAGTACTCGGACCGGTGGGACGAGCCGAGCTGGGCCGTCATCAGCGCGATGGTCGTCGTCGCGGTGTCGTACCTGCTGGCCGCGACCGTCGCCGAGGTGCTCGGCCCCCGCCACCACAAGACGTTCTGGCTGCTGCGCTCGGTCGGGATCGTGGCCTACGCGTGCCTGGCCGTCACCGGGCACGCGGGCGTCACGGCGCTGCTGGCCTGCGAGAGCCTGACGATGGTCAGCATCCTGATCCTGTGGGGCGTGGCGGCCCGCCGCCGCCACCCGATGGCGGGCCCGATGATCATCGCGCTGGCCGCCAGCGGGGCCGCGGCGGGGACCAAGGCCCTCGACCCCGACGTCACCGGACGCGTCGCGCTGGACCCGACGTCCGTCTACCACCTCGCTCAGATCGCGGGCATGGTGCTGCTGTACTTCGCCGTCAGCGCACCGCGGCGTCCGGGACCCGAGCCGAGCCCCGCCACCTGACCCTTGCGCGGGGTCCGCTAGCGCAGGGCCGCCACCAGGGCGTCGCTGTGCGAGCACCAGACCTGGCGGGCCTCCGCGAAGCCCTGTTCGCGGAGGGCGTCCAGGTGCCATCGGGTCGTGGTCGGACGGTCGGCCCGGTGCGCGCCGTCCGGGCTGCGGGGGTCGCCGAGCATCGCGAACCGGCGGCGGGCCGGCTCGGCGAGGACGGGGTCGGCGGCGACCTTCGTCCACCAGTTCGGCCAGTCGAGCGCGCCCGCGGCCCGCTCGCGTTCCCGCCGGGCGGCGTGGAACGCCTCGGCCGCCGCGTTGAGGCGGGGCGTGGACTCGTCGGTCATGTGGTCGGCGTTGAGGAACACGCCGCCGTCCCTGAGCACGCCGTGGATGCGCCCGTACAGGACGCGGAGCGGCTCGGTGTCCAGCCAGTGCAGGGCGGTGGCCGTGAGGACGGCGTCGTACGAGCGGTGCGGCAGGGCGTCCGTCCAGGACGGGTCGGTCAGGTCGGCGGTCACCAGTTCCACCCGCTCGTCGCCGGCGAAGTGCCCTCCCGCGATGGTGAGCAGGGCCGGGTCGATGTCGACGCCCGTGGCGCGGGCGCCGGGGAAGCGCCTCAGCAGCCGGTCGGTGATGGTGCCCGTCCCGCAGGCGAGGTCGAGGACGGCCGGCTCGGGCCCGGCGACCGCCTCGACCGTGTCGAGCATGACGCGGAAGCGCTCCTCGCGGTCGGGCATGTACCACTCCTGCTGGCGGTCCCAGCTTTCCTGCCATTCCTGCCAGGTGGCGGTCTCGGTCATGGTTCCCTCCGTTGGGGTCGGGCCGCCTGGATCAGCAGGCGGGTCGTACCGGACTCGGGTGTTTCGAGGACGTGGTCGAGGTCGCCGCTGTCGACCACGCGCCCGCCGTCGAGGACGATCAGCTCGTCCGCGACGCGGGCCAGCAGCGCCAGGTCGTGGCCGATCCACAGGACGGACGTGCCGTCCGCGCGCAGCCGTGCGATCTCGTCCAGGACGCGGCCGGTGGCGGCGGCGTCGAGCGCCGTGGTGATCTCGTCGCAGATCAGCACGTCGGGACGGGCCAGGGCGGCGCGGGCGAACGCCGCCCGCTGGAGTTCTCCGCCGGAGAGGGCGGACGGGGGGCGGCGCGCGGTGTCCGGTTCGACGCCCAGGCGGGCGAGGAGATCGGCGGCCTCCGCATCCGCCTTCGCCGGGGGTGATTCGCGGAGCTTGACGGCGGTCCGGGCCACCTGGTCGAGCACGGTGCGGCGCTCGTCGAACGAGCCGCGGACCTCCTGCCACACGTACTGGACGCGGCGCTTCTGCGTCCGGTCACGGCGGCGGAGCGGCAGCAGGGGCGTCCGGTCCAGGAGGACGTTCCCTCGATGCCGTTCGTGGAGGCCCGCTATGCATCGGGCCAGGGTCGTCTTGCCTCCGCCCGAAGGCCCGGCGACGGCCAGGCTGCCTCCCGGTGGCAGCGACAAGGAGACGTCGTGCAGGACCTCGCCCCGTCCTCCGGCGCGCAGCCAGGCGGTCAGATTCCGAGTTTCCAGACGCGCTGGCGCATCGGGCGCGGGCTTGCGGAGGCGTGCCGGTGCCGCCGCTGCGGGCAGGACCTCCTGCGGCGCGCCCTGGCCGGTGACGCGGCCGTCGTCCAGCATGACGACATGGTCGGCCAGGGCACCGACAAGATCGTGGTCGTGGCTGAGGAGCAGCAGCGCCATTCCGTCGGCGGCAAGGGCGGAGAGTTCCTGGACGAGCCGCATGCGCGTCACGGTGTCGAGGCCCGTGCTGGGCTCGTCCAGGATGAGCGCCTTGGGGCCGCAGGCCAGCACCTGCGCGAGGGCGACGCGCTGGCGCTGCCCGCCGGAGAACTGGTGCGGGAAGCGGCGCAGCACCGATCTGTCCGGTGACAGCTGGGCCTTGCTGACGGCGTCGGCGACGGTCGTCGTTCCGTGCAGCCGCGCCAGCTCCTTGACGACGGCACCGGTGCGGCGCGCGGGGTTGAGGGCGCTGCCGGGATGCTGCGGCAGGTAGGCGATCGTCCGTCCGCGCAGGCGGGCGGCCTCGGGCGTGACGCCGCGCTCGTCCACCACCGGCACGCCGCCGACCTTGACCGTCCCGCGCAGCTCCACGCCCGGCGCGGATTCGCCGAGCAACGCGAGCGCGGTGGTCGTCTTGCCGCTGCCGGACGGCCCGACCAGCGCCGTCACCCCGCCCGCCCGCACGCCGAGGCCGACCCCGCGCAGGATCTCGGCCGTCCCGGTGCGCGCCGTCAGCCCGCTGACCTCGATCATCGTGCCGCCTTCGCGCTGCGCAGGCGCTCATGGGCGCGCCCGCTCAGGAGCCGGTCGGCGAGGAGGTTCAGCCCGACGGTGAACATGACGAGCATCGCGGCGGGCGCGCACACCGCCCACGGCTGGACGAGCAGCGCCTCCCGGCTCGCGGCGATGGCGACGCCCCAGTCGGGCGAGTTCGGGTCCAGGCCGAGGCCGAGGAAGTTGGCGGCGGCGACGGTGAAGACGGCGAATGAGACGCGGGTTCCGGCGTCGGCGGCGGCCACGGGCAGCACGGTCCGTCCGATGTGGCCGAACAGGACGCGGGCCCGCGATTCGCCCTGCATCCGCATCGCCTCGGCGACCGGGCCGCTCGCCGCGTCCAGCGCCGCCGCCCGCACCAGCCGCGCCACCGCCGGGACGTTGATCGCCGCGACCGCGAGCGCGATGGCCTCAGGACGCCCGCGCCACCCGACCCCGACCACGCTGATGATCAGCAGCGACGGGATCGGCAGGATCAGCTCCACCGGCCGCATCGCCAGCTCGTCCAGCCAGCGGTGCCGGGTCGTGGCGGCGGCGAGCCCGAGCGTCCCGCCGAGGACGTAGGCGAGCGCGACCGCGCAGCAGGCGACGCCCAGGGCGCTGGGCCCGCCGCGCAGGAGGAGGCCGAGGACGTCGCGTCCCGTCCCGTCGGTGCCGAGCAGGTGGCCGCCGCCCGTGACGTAGGGGGCGCCGTCCTCGGGCGTGATCGCCGGGGCGAGGACGGGCCCGAGCGCCGCGACCAGGACGGGCACGGCCAGCAGCAGCCCCGCCACCAGCGTCAGCGCGGAGAAGCGGCGGGTCATCGCAGCACCTCCGCGCGCGGCGCGAGGCGCTCGCAGACCAGGTCGGCGGCGATGTTGAGCGTCAGCGCCACCGCCGCCAGCAGCAACGTCAGCGCCTGGACGGTCGGCACGTCGCGGCTCTGCACCGCCTCGATCAGCGCCGTGGCGGTGCCGGGGATCGCGAAGACCGCCTCGACGATCAGCACCCCGCCGAGGAGCTGGTCGCCCGTCCGCGCCAGCTCCTGGACGCCCGGCACGGCGGCGTTCGGCAGCACGTGCCGCAGCACCAGCCGGCCGCGCGGCACCCCGAGCCGCCGCGCCTGGACGGTGTAGCCCGCCTCCAGCGCCGCGATCGTGCCCGCCCTGATCTGCCGGGACAGCGTGCAGACCGTCCGGGCGAGCAGCACCGCCACCGGCAGCACCAGTAGGACGGGCCGGGTCAGCAGCTCGCCGCCCTCCGCGCCCAGCCAGGTGGACGGCAGCCAGCCCAGCTTCAGCGAGAACACCGCGACCAGCGCCAGCGCGAGGACGAAGTCGGGAATGGAGTTGAGCGCCAGCGTGACCGCTGTGATCGTGCGGTCGAGGCGTCCGCCCGCGCGCAGGCCCGCGGCCAGGCCGAGCAGCATCGCGAGCGGCACCAGCAGCACGGCCGTGACGGCGGCGAGCAGCACGGTCGCGGTGAGCGAGCCGGTGACGATCTCGGTCACCGGCGTCCCGCCGACGAGCGATGTGCCGAGGTCGCCGGAGAGGAGCGCGCCCGCCCAGTCGAGGAACCGCTCGTCCAGCGGCCGGTCGAGGCCGAGCTGCTCGCGCAGGTGCGCGACCTCCCCCAGCCCCGCCTGCTCGTTGAACTGGACCTCGGCGGCGTCCCCCGGCAGCAGCGAGGTCAGCAGGAAGATCAGGACGGCGAGGCACGCGAGCTGGACGACAGCCAGCAACACGCGCCGCGCCGCATGACGCACCACCGTCCTCCAGCCCCCGCCCACCGCCAACCAATCGACGAGCTTCGCTCGGCTCAACGTCAGGCCAACCACACGTTGTCGAACCGGGCCCAGTCGACGGTGTTGGGCTGGGCGGCCTTCACCCCGTGCAGGCGGGTGGACACGGCGTTCAGCCAGTCGGGGTGGCCCCAGATCAGCAGGCCGCCCTCGTTGTGGATGCGCTGCTGGAGGACGCCGTAGCGCTGCGTGCGCTGCCCTTCGTCCACGATCGACTGGGCCTGGCGGAACTGCTTGTCGAAGTCCTCGCGCTCCCAGGCGCTGGCGTTCTGCGGGGAGCCGGTGAGGAGCCGGTCGCTGATGTAGGTCGGGATCGGCATGGCCCCGCAGCGGTGGCTGCCCAGCAGGCCCGTCTTGAGCTGGTCGGTGTAGTAGCTCTCCGGCGGCCCGGTGACGACCTTCACGCGCAGCCCGGCCTCGCCCGCCTGCTCGGCGAACAGGTGCGCCGCGTCCACGAACCCGTTGGCGGCCGTGGAGGTGTAGAAGTCGACCTCCTTGTTGAGCAGGCCCGTCTTGCGGATCAGCGCGCGGGCCTCTTCGACGTTCTGCTCGCGCTGCGGGACGTCCCCGGGGTAGTAGGCGAAGCCCTTGCCGTACATGTCGTTGCCGATGGCGCCGCGTCCGCCGAAGACGACCTCGACCAGGCGGGCGCGGTCGGCGAGGAGCTTGACGGCCATCGCCGCGTCGGGGTCGTCGAACGGCGGCCGGTCGGTCTTCATCACGATGCCTTCGGCGCCGCTGCGGGGCGCGGCGATGATCCGCACCTTCCGGCTCGCCTTGACGACGCGGGCGAACGTGGGCGTCATCTCGTGCGCGTACTCGACCTCCCCCGCCTGGACGGCGTTGGCCCGCGCCTCGGTCTCGGCGGACAGGATGCGCAGCTCGTCCAGGTGCGCGGGGCCGTCCCAGTGGTCGTCGAACCGGCGGGCGGCGAACGAGCGGCCGGCCGTGAACGACTGGAATCGGAACGGTCCAGTGCCGACCGGCTCGGCCGGGTCGTTGTAACCGCGCCGCACGACGGCCGTTCCGGTCATGGCCAGCAGTGACGGCAGCTCGGCGTTCGGACGCGTCAGCACGATCTCCACGACCTGCTTGCCGGCCGCCCGCGACTTCCGCAGATCGATGCTCGACAGCGAGGCCCGCGCCCTGCGGTCGACGCCCTTGGGGTCGAGGATGCGGGCGAGCGTGTAGAGGACGTCGTCGGCGTCCAGCACATGGCCGTCATGGAACGTGGCGGCGCGCAGGTGGAATCGCCAGACGGTGGCGTCGTCGTTGGTCTCCCAGCGCTGGGCGAGTCGCGGCATCGGACGCAGCGTCGGGCCGAGGTCGACCAGCTTGTCGAAGACCGCCTTGTGCCGGGCGATATCGACGAACTGCCGCTGGGCGTGCGGGTCCATGGTCTCCTTGGCGCCGGACCCGGGGAACACCGCCCGCAGCGTCCCGCCCTTGCGGGGCGGGCCGGACTCCGTCCCGCCGGACGAGCACGAGCTCAGCAGGACGGCCCCGCCCGCCGCCCCCGCGAGCCCCAGGAACCCACGCCGCGTGGTACCGCTCGGCACGCCGCACATCACCTCTTCGCAAACCAGCCCATTTGGGTGCATCTCAGCCGCAATTGCAACATTATTGCAAGAGAGGTTCCCGGACTCGGCCAAGGGGCGGGCAAGACGCCGCGCCGTGCCGCTAGAGGCGGGTCCCGGCGACCGTAGGGTCCCCGCGAGAGAGGGGGCTCGTCTTGAGGAGATCGTGGAAGGTCACCATGCTGGCCGCGGGCGCGACGGCGGCGGCGACGGTCGTCCCGGCGGCGGCCTGGCCGGGCGGTGCCGCCGACGCGTCCGGCACCGTGGCCGGGCTCGCGGAGGGCGGGCGCTGGGTCCTGGTCGATCATGAGGGCTTCGACCGGCCGCTGAAGGTCGACGGGGCACCGTGGCGCCTCGACCCGCAGGGTCCGGGCAGCCCGTGGCACGTCGACGCGTTCGACGACGACGGCGACGCCTGGAAGAAGATCAGCGGGCCGCTGTTCGCGCGGCAGCTCGCCACCCTGAACGTCTTCCGCAAGCGCGTCGCGTTCGGCCGCGGCGGATGGCTGACCGCCGAGGTCGCCGCCGTCGACAAGGACCGCGACGGCCGTCCCGACTCGCGGCCCGGCCTGTCGACCGCGTCCCTGCCGGGCGGGCAGAAGGCCGCGCGGATCTCCGAGCCGAGCTGGGACGCCGGCGTCCTCATCCGCCCGACGCGCCCGCTCCCGCCGCGCTACCGCGTGGAGATGACGCTGCGCGGCATCGACTTCGGCGGCGAGCGCGGCGGCACGTTCGACTACGGCGGCAAGCACAACGGCTACACCCGCGAACCCTGCAAGACCCGGTACCCGTGGACGTTCCAGGGCGCGCTGCCCGGCAAGTCGCGCTGCGACTATCCCGACGTGACGAAGGAGAACGGGTTCTACTACCTGACGATCCTCGACTACGCGACCCCGGCGCCGCACGGCAACCCCGGCATCCACTACCGGCGCAAGGTCATCATGGACGGCTACTACAGCGACGACGAGCGCTGGAAGAACGCCGGGACCTGCAACCCGAAGACCGGCGAGATCTACCGGACGTTCGAGGGCACCTTCAACGGCGTCAACGCGCTGTTCGTGCGCGGCGACAAGTTCCGCGAGGCGGCCAACAACAACATCAGCAACGAGTACTACATCAAGACGGCCTGCGGGAACGTGTCCATGGACGAGCCGTACGGGCCGGGCGGCAGGTTCCGCCAGCACCTCACCAGCGCCGAACTGCGGCCGGAACTGCTGCCGAAGGCGTCCTACACGTTCGCCGTCGAACGCGACCGCACCGGCTACACGCTCGAAATGAGCGGCCCGTTCCTCAACACCGGGCAGACGACACTGCGCGTCCACCACGATTTCGTGGAGGACGGCCGTCCGATCTGGCACTACAACCAGACCCCGGACGAATACGACGGCCGTTTCGACCGCGAACTGAAGCACACCGGCCCCGCCGGGACGTTCACGACCGAGCACTCATGGCCGAAGGGTTCGGCCTATCCGGACTCCTTCATCATCGGCGACCCGCACCTGAACTACTACGAGGGCTCGGCGCACGTCGACGACATCCGCCTCTACGTTCCCGCCGGGGACGACAAGAGGTGAGAACGCGGACGACCCGCGTCCGGGGGCGGCCGGACGCGGGTCGGATGCGGGGCGATCGCGCGCGAGGGGGTCTATCCGCGATCGGATTTATATGTTTCCGTCAGCAGGTCAGGTTGTCACCGGTGGGAACACCGAGCAGCTGGGTGAACCGCTTGTAGGCGTTCACCCGGCTCTGCACCTGGGACGGATTGCCGCCATTGCACTCCAGGCTTCCGTTGATGCTGCGGATCGTCTCGCCGAATCCGCGCCCGTTGACCATCGCGTTGTGCGGGGTCATGGTGCCCGGACCGTTCTGCGTCATCCAGTACCAGATGGCGGTCTTCCACGCCGTGGCCGCGTCCCGCTCCACCTGCCACGGGTTGTTCAGCAGGTCGATGCCGAGCGCGTCGCCCGCGGCCTTGTAGTTGAAGTTCCAGCTCAGCTGGATGGGTCCGCGGCCGTAATAGGCGGCCTGCCCCGCGGGACATCCGTAGGGCTGGCTCCTGTCGCAGTAGTGCGGGTAGTTGTCCTTGTTCTGCTCGACGATGTGGACGAGGCCGCCGGTCTCATGGTTGACGTTGGCGAGGAAGGCGGCCGCCTCCTGCTTCTTGACCGTGTCGCTGCCGGTGTTGGCGAAGGCGGGGTAGGCCGACATGGCGGCGGTCAGGCCGGTGTAGGTGTAGAAGGAATTGCGGCTCGGGAACATCTGGTTGAACTGCGCTTCGGTCACCACGAAGGCACTGCTGCCGGGCGGGTCGGTGGGACCGCTGGACCCACCGCAGTTCCCCTGGTCTGCCCAAACCATCGTGTTTCCCGGTGACTCGTTCAGCGTCCACCATTTCGCCGTCCAGTTGTGCCCGCCGTGCGACACGACCGCGCCGCCGGTGTAGACCTTGGAGGCGTCCCATGCCGTCGCGCAGTCCGCGGCGGCCGCCGACGACATCGGCAGAATGGCCGACAGCGCTCCCGCCGCGAGCAGCGCGGCGCCGAGCAGCGTCATCTTGCGTTGCACCACATCACATCCTTTTGCGAAATCACGCGGTGCGGCCCGCCGCACGGTGCGGAGCGAGCCGGCCATTACCAGCCGCCGATGTGCCGCCGCGAGTTCTCGAAGCCTCCGGCGGCTCCGGACTGTCGTTACTGCACGTTGACGTCGATGCAGGCGTAGAAGGCGTTGGCGGTGTCGGCGATGTTCCAGATCGCCAGGATCTTCTGGCGTCCGCTCACGCCGCCGAGGTTGACGTTGTGGGAGATGGTGGCCGGCGGCTGCTTGTTGTTGCCGGGGATGTCCGCGACCTTCCGGCCTCCGACGTAGTACTCGTAGTTCCTCGTGCTGTGCCGGGCGGTGAACGTCCAGGTGAACGTCACCGACTGGCCGACACTGCTGACCTGCCAGCCCTTGTTGTCGTCGTCGAGCTCGCGGAATCCGGCGTTGCCGCCGCTGCAGCTGCGCAGGCCCTTGGGGCCCTCGACGCTCTGCGGCTCGTACTGGATCGCTCCGCACTGGACGATCCTCTTGGCGCACTGCGCCTGCCGGCTCATCGGCGCCGAGACGTAGCCGTGCGCGAAGGCCGAGGTCGCCGGGATCACTGCGACGAAGGGAGCGATGCCGACGCCCGCCGCCGCGGCGGCGAGCCTGCGGTGTGACTTCTTCATGCGGGGGGTCCTTGCCGTTGGGGTGGTCATGTCGTGGCGTGGACGCCGGTGTTACTGCACGTTGACGTCGATGCAGGCGTAGAAGGCGTTGGCGGTGTCGCCGATGTTCCAGACCGCCAGGACCTTCTGGCGTCCGCTGACGCCGCCGAGGTTGACGTTGTGGGACACGGTGGACGGCGGCTGCTGCATGTTGCCGCTGATGTCCGCGACCTTCCGGCCGCCGACGTAGTACTCGTAGTTCGAGGTGCGGTGACGGGCGGTGAACACCCAGGTGAAGGTGACCGACTGGCCGACGCTCGCGGCCTGCCAGCCCTTGCTGTCGTCGTCGAGCTCGCGGAACCGGCTGCCGCCGCTACAGGTGCGCTGGCCCTTGGGGCCTTCGACGCTCTGCGGCTCGTACTTGATCGCTCCGCACTGGACGATGCCCTTGGCGCACTGCGCCTGGCGGCTCATCGGCGCCGAGACGTAGCCGTGCGCGAAAGCCGAGGTCGCCGGGATGACTGCGATGAACGGGGCGATGCCGACGCCCGCCGCGGCGGCGGCGAGCCTGCGTTGTGACTTCTTCATGCGGGGGGTCCTTGCCTTTGGGGGTGGTCATGTCATGGCGTGGACGGACCGGGCGGCTTCGGGCCGTGGGGACGGCCCTGGGCCGGGGAGACAAGCCGCGTCTGCCTGAGCGGCACGGCCGCGTCCATCGGGGCGATGGAGGGGAGCGGGGCATGCGGGACTCCATCTGATAGGAAACTTTCCTATCGGGTAGCTGAACGTTAACGTTCCGTCCGATTGCGGGCAAGACCTCGATCAGAACGCCCCGTTCGCGTGCGCATGACCAGCGCAGGCCGAGAACTGAACCACTCTCGACCGCTCCAAAGAATTGTCAGAATCCCCTGATCGTCGCGCATTCAATTGGCGATGTTTGCCCAAGTCGCCACGCGAAATGCTTTATGACCTGCACAAATGGCGCCGCCCGCCAGGACGGTGTTGCCGCGTTCCACTGCGTCCGGCTCGACCGCGGCGCCCCGGTCGCCCAGCGCCACCCCCGGGTCCTGAGGGCGACCGTCTGAAATGTATGGTTTGTAGTGAACTGTTTCGAGCGGAGGGGTGGCAGGGTCCATGGGGAGGCAACCGCTGAGCTGTCCGTTCTTCCTCGCGGTGGGGCTCAGGCCCCGTCCGGACGAGTCCGAGGCGGAGCTGCGCGCACTCGCCGGCTTCTACGACACCGTCCATCTCGCGGAGGTCGTCCGCCTCAACGAGGGGTTCGTGAGCGGCGCGCGCTACGAGCTGACCGAACCCCTGGACGACGACACGGTGCCGTCCTGGCTGGCCGTCTACGGCATCGACGGCGAGGATTCCGCGCGCGCGTTCGTCAGCCGGCAGAGGCCGGTCTACACGCCCGGCCCGCCCGCGTTCTACCGCGCCGCGGTCGTATGGCGGATGATCTGGGAGAGCGCCGGTTCGGTCGGAGCACCGGAGCTGACCCCCGGCAAGATGGCGATGGTCGGCATGAATCCCGCCGCGGACGCCACCGACATCGAGATCGCCGCCTTCGACGACTTCTATACGCGGACCCACCTTCCCGAGATCGTCTCCGGCCTCGGGTACGACCGGGGTACCCGCTTCCTGCTCTGGCACGAGTTCACGCACCCCGCGCCGGGCTGTCCCCGCTACAACGCCGTCTACGAGGCGGAAGACCCGGAACCGAGACCGCCCGGCGTACCGCCGCTCACACCGGGCCCGCGCGCGTGGGAGGAACGCCAGGTCGGCTGGCGGGCGAAGTACCGGCGAGCGGCCTGAACGGGAGAGGACCGGATGACCTCGGCGACGATCAAGGTCGGCAGGACACGTGTGTCGCACGTCAGCGACGGAGTGGCCCGGGGGCCGCGCAAGTACTGGTTCACCGGGGCCGACCCGGCCGACTGGATGCCCGCCGTCGGCGTCACAGACCCCGACGCCCCGTTCACCGTGACCTTCGGCGGTTTCGTCGTCACGGGCGACGGCCACGTCACCGTCGTGGACGCGGGCTACGGCCACCGCGCACACGAGATCCCCGGCCTGGCGGGCGCGGGGGAGATGCCGTCCGCCCTGACCGCGCTCGGCATCGGACCGGACGACGTCGACCAGGTCGTCCTGACCCACCTCCACGCCGACCACTGCGGCTGGCTGACCAAGGACGACGCGGGCGCCCTCACCTTCCCGAACGCGACCGTGCTCGTCAACGAGCGCGAGCACGCCTACTGGACGAGCGACGAGGTCGACGCCATCGCGTTCAACCGCGGTGTGGCCGGCGAGGTCCGTACCCGCCTCCGCGCCGTCGAGGACGCCGGGCGCCTCCACACCTTCGATGGCGAACTCCGCCTGTCCGGCGCGATGACCGTCCTGCCGACGCACGGCCACACCCCCGGCCACGTGTCGGTGCTCGTCGCGGACGGCGACGAGGCCGCGATCCTGGCCGGCGACGTCCTTCACCATCCCGCGCACGTGGACCATCCGTGCTGGCTCCCGTCCGTCGAGTACGAGCCCTCGGAATCGATACGCAGCCGCAAACGGCTCGCGGCCCTCGCCGCCGACCGGAACGCGAAGATCCTCGCCCCGCACTTCCCCGTCCCCACCGTGGTCAGCATCGGCCACGCCCCGGACGGCTCCGCGCGGAGCACCGCAAGCCACGACATGGAGGACGCGAAATGAGCACTGCCGATCCCCGCATCGACCCGGTCGACGTGGACGCCTACCACCGGCTCGAACGCGAGCTGTTCGGCGACGACGCGCTGACCGGCACCGCCCACGTGTCCCGCACCTGGGCACACAGCCCCGGCCTGACCAAGGCGCAGCGCCCCCTGCAGAACTACCTGCTCGGCCAGTCGCCGCTCCCCGCCCGCGACCGCGAGCTGGCCATCCTCCGCGTCGCCTGGCTGAGCCGCTGCGAGTACGCCTTCGGCCAGCACGTCCGGATGGGCGCCGCCGCCGGCCTGACGCCGGAGGAGATCGACCGCGTCCCGCAAGGCCCCACCGCCGAAGGCTGGACGGAGTTCCAGTCGATCCTCCTCCACGCGGTCGACGAGATGCACGCCCGCAACCGCCTGACCGACCAGACCTGGACGGCCCTCGCCAAGACCTACGACGAGGCCCAGCTCCTGGACCTCATCGCCGTCATCGGCCGCTACTGGACGGTCGCCGCGATGCTCAACACGATCAACGTCCAGCCGGAACCCGGCCTCCCCACCTTCCCCCGCCCCCGATAGGCCAGGGGTCAGCCGGCGGCGGCCGGTGCCCGGCGGGGTCAGCGGACGTCGATCGCGAGGGTCTTGACCTGGCTGAACTCGTCGACGACCCAGCGGCCGCCGAGCCGGCCCCGGCCGGACCGGCGGCCGGCGGCGCCGCCGAAGGGCAGGCTGTACTCCCAGTAGTTGGAGGTGTCGTTGACCACCACCAGCCCGCAGTCGATGCGCTCGCCCAACCGGAACGCCTTGGAGACGTCGGACGTGAACAGCGAGCCGACGAGGCCGAAGTCGCCGGCGTTCGCGGCCGCGACCATGTCCTCCTCGTCGTCGAAGACCGACAGCGAGGCGATCGGGCCGAAGGTCTCCTCGGCGAAGAGGGCGGCGTCCTGCGCGACGGAGGTGACGACGGTGGGCGGGTAGAAGAAGCCGTCCTGGTCCTGGAGGCGTTCGCCGCCGGTCACGACGTCCGCGCCGCGCGCCCGGGCGTCCTCGATCAACCGGTCGTAGCGGGCGATGCCGGACTCCAGGTGGACCGGTCCCATCGTGACCTCGGGGTCGAGCGGGGACCCCAGGACCGTGTCCGTGGCCTGTTTCGCGAGCAGCCGGGTGAGCTCGTCCGCGCACGACGCCGCCACCAGCACCTTGCCGGCGGCGCTGCACACCTGGCCGGCGTTCCAGAACGCCGCGTTCGAGATCGCGGTCGCCGCGATTTCGAGGTCGGCGTCGCCGAGGACCACGATGGGCGAGTTTCCGCCCAGTTCGAGCAGGAGCTTCTTGTCCCAGGCCGCTTTGGCGATGGACTGGCCCGTCCCGCTGCCGCCGGTGAAACCGACGGCGGCGATTCCCGGATGCGTCACGAGGTGGCTCGCGACCGCGACCTCGTTCGTGATCACCAGTTGCAGCAGTTCCTGCGGGAAATCCGCCGCGAGGAGGATCTCGCGGAACTTCGCCGCCACGACGGCCGTCGTGGGAGCCGGCTTCCACACAATGGCGTTCCCGGACGCGAGGGCGGGACCGATGTACTCGACGGGGATGTTCACCGGGAAGTTCCACGGGGTGATGACCGCCCACACGCCCAGTCCCTCGCGGCGGACGATCGCCCGCTTGTTCGCGTCCTGCACGTGCGGCGTCTCCCCGCCCATGGCGAGGACGGACTCCGCGGCCATCTCCAGCCCGCGAACGGCGAAGAGTATCTCGCCGCGCGCCTCGGCGACCGGCTTGCCGTGCTCGGTGGAGAGCACCTCGGCGAGCTCCTCGTGCGAGGCGAGCAGCGCCGCGGCGGCCGAGCGGCACCATTCGGCGCGGGTCGCGGGGTTCGCGCCGCGGGTCTTGCGGAAGGCCGCTCCGGCGCTGGCGACGGCCGCGTCCACGTCGTCCGTCGACGCCGCCGCCAGATCGGCGAACGGCCGCCCCTCGGCGGGGTTCACCGCCGGGTACCGCGTGTCGCTCTCGCGCCACGATCCGTCGATCCAGGACACGAAGTAGTCGGCGCCCGAAGGCGTGGCAATTGTCATGACGATCCTTTCGTGTGCTCCCATTCCCAGCCGCCCTCGGGACGGGGCCAGTTCAGCACCGTGGCCGCCGTCCGGCCGAGCATCCAGACCTTGTCCTCCTCGCTGAGGAAGTCGAGCGTGTACCGCACGTGGTCGAGGTTCTCCCGCCAGGTCGCGCCGCGTACCCGCGTCGTGTCCGAGGCCCACATGAGCCGCTGGGGACCGTACGCGTCGTAGACGCGGCGCAACGTCGGGGTCAGCGAAGGATAGGGGTACGGCTCGTTCGTGTAATCGGGGATCGCGGAGAACTTCATGTAGACGTTCGGGTACTTCACCAGGGGGAAGATGTCGTCGATGTACGCCCAGAGGTCCTGGGTGTCCGGGTCGCCGATGATCAGGCCCATATGGTCGACGATCAGCCGGAGATCGGGGTGCCGCTCCGCGATCGCGGCGACCTTGCGGACCTCGGGACCGTAGATCAGCAGCATCAGCGGGATGCCGAGCCGCTCCGCGGCCTCCCAGAACCACGGGAACGTGTCGACGTCGATCCAGTCGCGGCCGCGGAAGTCCGGGTAGCTCATCCGGATGCCGCGCATCCACGGGTCGTCGAACCAGCGCTCGATGCGCTCCCGGTCAGGGTCCCAGAGGTTGAACCGGCCCATCACGCCGAACCGGCCGGGGTGCTCCGCGGCCCAGGCGAGCTGCGGCGAGTTGTCGTCCCCCGCCCAGATGGCCGGGACGATCGCGACGGCGTCGATGCCGAGCTCGTCCATCCTGGGCAGGATCTGCTTCGGCGTGGACTCCGGTTTCCCCGTGTAGGTCTCGCCGATGTCCGGCCACGGCCGGTCCGGAGTGTTGGGCAGGAACATATGGATCTGGGTGTCCAGGATGAACATGACTCCCCCTCATCAAGGTCGCCGAACGGTCGCTCCGTCCGGCGACGTCGCCCGTGGAATGAACGAGATGTTCCGGTACCAGAGCCGCCACGGCGTCGTGTGCCTGGCCCACGAGGCGGGGCCCGGGGTCCAGGTCTTCGCCTTCAGCAGCGTGCGCAGCGTCGCGAGGACGTTCTCGTCGGTGGCGTCCTCCAGCTCGTAGACGGCGAGGTAGCGCGGGCAGCCGGGTTCCGGGTGCTCGAGCGCGTGCCGCAACGCGTACCTGGTCCCCCGGGTGAAGCCGCCGATGGACGTCGCCTCGGGCACATGGATGTCGGTGTAGAACTCCTCGAACGCGGCCAGCTCGTCGCCGACGTCCTCGGGCGGGTCGATCCCGATGATGTAGATCCCGTCCGGGGTTCCCTTGGAGGGCGAGGTCTCCGCGACCTTCTCGTAGACCACCCGCCAGCGATGGGTGAGCAGATCGGGCCAGAGCGGCGGGTCGTCGGTGTAGCCGGGACGGGCGCCGTCGCCGGCGTTCGTCCCGGCGAGGTAGGCGTCGGCCGCCTCCTCGCTCTCGACCTCGTAGGCCGCCAGGTACGCCCCGCCGAGGTCGCCCCGCGAGTCCGGCAGCTGGAGGGCGTAGCGGTGCGCGGCGACGAAGCCCGGATGCCGCGCGAAGACCTCGGGGACGTGCGTCTCGTCGTAGAACCGGTTGAACCGCGCGACGTCGGCCGGGTCCGAGCCGGCGAAGTCGAGAGCGATCCAGTACAGGAACCTGTTCGAGAAGGGTGCGTGCGCGTTCATGCGGCGGCCTCCTGTAGGGCGGCGACGCTCATTCGGTCCCGGTCTGGGCGGTCATGCTCCGGAGGCTCGTTCTTCTTCCAGCTTCGCGATGGCCGCCAGCGCCGCGTCCTTCGCGGCGTCCACGTGCTGCCGGGCGAGCTGAGCGGCGCGGTCGGCGTCGCGGTCCGTGATGGCCGCGACGAGGTCGCGGTACTCCTGCTCGGATCTCTCCCGGCGTCCGGGAATGGTGAGCGACAGCCGGCGCAGCGCGTGGATGCGCGCGTGCAGCGGCGCGAGGGTGGACGCCAGCAGGGCGTTCCTCGCCCCCGCCAGCAGCAGCTCGTCGAAGTGGTAGATCGAGGAGAGCTGGTCGTCGTCGCTCTTGCCCGGCCGGGTGAGCTTGACCAGTTCCAGGATCTCGGTGTCCGTGGCGCGCTGGACGAAGAGCGACGCGGCCTCGGACTCAAGCGCCGCGCGCACCTCGTAGAGCTGCCGGACGTCGTCGCTGCCGAGCACCGCCACCCGCACGCCCTTCCGGCCCGACATCTCGACGAGGCCCAGCGCCTGGAGGTGGCGGACGGCCTCGCGGATCGAGGTGCGGCTCACGCCGGTGAGCTCCATGAGCTCGCGCTCGGTGAGCCGGCGTCCGGGGGACAGCGTGCCTTCGAGGATGGCCTGCCGGACCCTGCGCACGACGAGCTGCGGAACGGTCTCCGCGGGGCGGTCGATCCGCAGGTCCGGTCCGGTCTCTGACATGCCCTCTCCTCGATTTTTGTATGACGTAAGATAGTCATACGTCCGAGGCCCGGTCAACCTCCACGGACTGTAGCCGCACCGTCGCTGTGCGCCCTAATCGCTGGCCAGCCGCAGGAGCGTTCCCCTTTTTCGCAGACCAGGTCCGCCTTCGTTATTGACGCGGCGTAGTACGTCTGCTTTCGTACGTCATACAAACTACAAGCGCTCCCAACGCACCCGCACCAGCGTCTTCCCTTAAGGAGGAAGGATGTTGAGTCGATTGGTCGGCAAGGGGCACAGGAGACGTCCCCCGATACTCGCGCCCGTGGTGGCCTCCGCGATGGTCGTCAGCCTCGCGGCCGCATGCTCCACGGGCTCGTCGGAGGGGCAGGGTGCGTCCGGGGGCATGCTCCGTGTCGGCGTGGTCGCCAGCACCATCTCCACCCTGGACGCCTACTCCAACCTGAGGTCGCAGGACTTCTACGTCCGCAACGCCACGATGTTCGAGCCGCTCGCCCACCGCACGAAGGACGGCGGCTACCAGTGGGCGCTCGCCACCGGCATCACGCACAACAAGGACAACACCGAGTGGACGGTCAAGCTCCGTCCGAACGTGAAGTTCCATGACGGGAGCGCGTTCAGCGCGGACGACGTCATCGCCGTCTTCCAGCGGGTCCTCGACAAGAAGAACGCGCTCATCGAGCGCAACTACATCGACTTCATCGACCCGAAGGGCATCGAGAAGGTCGACGACCTGACGGTGAAGTTCAAGCTGCCCAAGCCGTACGGGCCGTTCGAGTTCGCCGTCACCAACAGCAACATCATCTTCTACAAGAAGGGGTCCAAGCCCGAGCAGGCGATGGGGACGGGCCCGTTCAGGCTCGTCTCGTTCACCCCCGGGCGGGAGACGCTCGTCAAGAGGTTCGACGGCTACTGGGGCGCGAAGCCCAAGCTCGACCAGGTCAAGATCATCAGCTTCAAGACCGCGGAGGCCTCGACCAACGCGCTGATCGGCCGGCAGATCGACGCGAGCTCCAACATCCTCCAGACCTCGCTGCCGACGATCGAGAAGACGCCGGGCCTGAAGGTCATGAAGAGCGATGTGAACCTGAAGGTCTCCATCGGCATGCGCGCCGACACCCCGCCGTTCAACGACGTGCGCGTCCGGCAGGCGATGCGGCTGATCGTCAACCGCAAGCTCGCGCTCACCAACGCCTTCGACGGGCTCGGCGAGGTCGCCAACGACCACTCGGGCTTCGACAAGTGCGTGCCGGCCGTCCCCCAGCGGGAGCAGAACCTCGACCAGGCCAAGAAGCTGCTGG
The DNA here is from genome assembly GCF_004348735.1 of Actinomadura sp. KC06. Taxonomy (GTDB): domain Bacteria; phylum Actinomycetota; class Actinomycetes; order Streptosporangiales; family Streptosporangiaceae; genus Spirillospora. The sequence goes on along the minus strand of NZ_SMKT01000046.1, from coordinate 33,338 downwards.
CGGACGCGGGCAAGTCGAACCTCACCATCGACCTGCGAACCGCCGCGAACAAGCCCGGCATGCTCCAGCTCGTCCAGATCCTGGCCGAGGACGCCAAGAAGATCGGCGTGACCATCAAGGTTCAGAAGATGGAGCTGGGCGCCTACCTGGAGAAGTGGGGCGAGTGGACGTTCTACACCGGCTACGACACGCGTCCCTACCTTGAGGGCGTGCCCGAGATGATCAGCGGCGACGCGGTGCTCAACCACAACCACTGGGACGACTCGGAGTTCAAGTCGCTGGCCAAGAAGCTCTACGCCACCGCCGACGTGCAGGAGCAGTGCGAGATCCAGAAGCAGATGAAGAAGATCGAGTACGAGCGCGGCGCGAGCATCCTCACCGCGACCAACCCCACGGTGAGCGTGTACTCCTCGAAGGTGAGCGGCCTCGTCCCGGAATTCCCCTCGGGCAACCTGTACGACTTCACCAAGGTCGGCCTCGACCAATGAGCAGGTAGGGCGGTGTCGCGGTGACGGTTATTGAGACGACGACCGACAACACGGTCAAGGACGCCCCGGCCCCGAGCCGTTCCCGGCGGTCCGCCCTCGCGTGGCAGATCGGGCGGCGTGCGCTGACGGGCCTGGTGACCTTGTGGTGCATCTCCGTCATCGTCTTCGTGGCGACGCAGGCGATGCCCGGCGACGTCGCGCACATCATCCTCGGGCCCGGGGCGTCCGCCGAGCAGGTGGCCCAGCTGAACCAGAACCTGGGCCTCGACCAGCCGTTGCTCAGCCAGTACTGGGACTGGCTGAGCAACGTCCTCACCGGCGACATGGGGAACTCGCTGGTCAGCGGCCAGCCCGTGTCCGAGCTGCTCGCCGAGCGGGTCTTCAACTCCGCGACGCTGACCGTGATCGCGATGGTGCTGATCCTGCCGCTGTCCCTGCTGGTCGGCCTGCTCGCGGCCGTCTTCCGCGACAAGCTGCTGGACAGGTCCTACCTGGGCACCTCGCTCATCGTGACGGCGACGCCCGACTTCGTCATCGGCAGCCTCGTGATCGCCCTGTTCGGCACCGTCGTCTTCAAGGTCCTTCCCCCGGTCTCGCTGATCCCTCCGGGGGACGCGCCCTGGGAGCACCCGCGGCAGCTCATCATGCCGCTCGCCGTCATGGTGCTCGTCGGGGTCACCTACCTGTCGCGGCTCGTGCGCGTGTCCTTCATCGACGTGCTGGAGAGCGAGTACGTGCAGCTCGCGATCATCAAGGGCCTGTCGATGCGGCGGATCCTGTTCCGGCACGCGCTGCCGAACGCCCTCGCGCCCAGCATCCCGGCGGCGAGCATCATGGCCGCCTACACCATCGCCGGCTCGGTCGTGATCGAGTACCTGTTCGCGTATCCGGGCATCGGCTCGGCGCTCGTGGACGCCGTCGCCGGCCACGACCTGCCGATGATCCAGGCCATCATCATGCTGATGGCGGTCGCGTTCTTCTGCTTCAACCAGCTCGCCGACGTGCTCGGCACCCTGAACAAGTCCCGCTGACGGACGAATCCGCTGACAGACGACCGCTGACAGACGAAGGAGCGTCCGGCCATGATCCGAACGCGACCCAGGGAGCCAGGGGTCCAGGCTCCGCCCGCGAACCTCACCCGCCGCGTCCTGACCTCCCGGCAGACCCGGCTCGGCCTGATCATGCTGCTGACCATGATCGCCTTCGCGGTCGTCGGCCCGTTCCTCGCGCCGCACTCGCCGACCGCGGTCCTCGCCAAGCCGTACGCGCCGCCCGGCGACGGCCTGCTGCTCGGCGCCGACTCGCTGGGCCGGGACATCGTCTCGCGCATCCTCAGCGGGGGAGCCAACCTGACCTGGATGGCCGTCGTCGCCACGTCCGGCGGCGTGATCCTCGGCACCGCCATCGGGTTGGTCGCGGCCTTCGCGGGCGGGGTCGTCGACACGATCCTCATGCGGCTCGTCGACGTGCTGCTGACGTTCCCGACGATCATCATGGCGATCCTGTTCATCTCGATGCTCGGGCCGAACCGGGTGATCCTGGTGGTCCTGGTCGCGATCGGGCTCACGCCCGGGATGGCGCGGGTGATGCGCGGCGCGGCGCGTCCGGTGATGAGGCGCGAGCACGTCATGTGGGCGCGGACGGTCGGGCTCTCGTCCCGCCACATCCTCATGCGGGAGGTGCTGCCGAGCGTGACGTCCCCGCTGATGGTGGAGATCGGGCTCCGGCTCATGTGGTCGGTCGTCGGGCTCGCCTCGCTGAGCTTCCTCGGCTTCGGCGTCCAGCCGCCCGCGTCCGACTGGGGGCTCATGGTCAGCGAGAACAAGGACGGCCTCGCCATCCAGCCGCTCGCCGTCATCATCCCCGCCGCCTGCGTCGCCCTCTTCACCATCGGGGGCAATCTCTTCGCCGAAGGCGCCGCGCGCGTGATCGGCCGCACCGAGGGAGCTCGTTCATGAAGGCGGTCGAGGTCACCGGGCTCACCGTCGCGCTCGACGACGGCAGCGTGATCGCCGACGACGTGTCGTTCGGCCTGGAGAGCGGCCAGGTGATGGGGCTCGTCGGCGAGTCGGGCTCGGGGAAGAGCACGGTCGCGCTCGCGCTGCTCGGCTTCGCCAAGAAGGGCGCGAACATCACCGGCGGCAAGGTCGTGGTGGGCGGCGTCGACCTGCTCGCGCTCGCACCGAACGACCTGCGCGAGGCGCGCAAGAAGCTCATCGGCTTCGTGCCGCAGGACCCCGCGACGGCGCTCAACCCGGCGATGCGGATCGGCACCCAGCTGACCGAGGGAATGGTCGGCGCCACGAAGGAGAACCTGCCGAGGATCCGCCAGGTTCTCGAAACGGTCGGCCTGCCCTCGGACGACGCCTTCCTGCGCCGTCACCCCCAGGAGCTCTCGGGCGGCCAGCAGCAGCGGGTGGCGATCGCGATGGCCGTGGCGAAGGGCCCGGAGCTGATCGTCTTCGACGAGCCCACGACCGGCCTGGACGTCTCCACCCAGGCGAGGGTTTTGGAGATGGTCGCCCGCCTCTGCGCGGACCGCGGCATGGCCGCCGTCTTCGTCTCGCACGACCTCGCGGTCGTCGGCGCCGTCGGCGACCTGGTGACCGTGATGTACGCCGGGCAGGTCCTGGAGACGGGATCGCGCGAGGAGGTCCTGCTCTCCGCCGCGCACCCCTACTCCATCGCGCTGCTGGAGTCGGTCCCGTCGACGCGCCAGCGGCTGCCGCTCGTCTCCATCCCCGGCCGGGCGCCGGCGCCGGGAGCCGAGTTCGACGGCTGCGTGTTCGCGGACCGCTGCGCGTTCGCCGAGGACCGCTGCCGCGACTCCGCGCCGCCGCTGGTCGCCACGCCCTCGGGCGGTGCGGCGCGCTGCGTCCGCGTCGAACACGTCCGGCAGAACCAGACGGTCCTGGTCAAGGAGCCCTTGCGGCGCGTCGAGGGCGCACAGGGGGACGCGTCCGTCCTCAGCGTCCGGGACCTGAACGCCTCCTATGGCCGGACCCAGGTCCTGTTCGGCATGTCCTTCGACGTCGCTCCGGGCGAATGCCTGGCGGTCGTGGGCGAATCGGGCAGCGGCAAGACGACCATGTCCCGCTGCCTGATCGGGCTTCACGAGGACCAGTCCGGCACCTTCGAGATGGACGGGAAGCCGCTCCCGCCCCTGTTGCGGGACCGGACGAAGGCCGTCAAGCAGCAGATGCAGTACGTCTTCCAGAACCCCTACGGTTCGCTGAACCCCCGCGAGACCGTCGCGACGGCGGTGATGGTGCCGCTCAAGCACTTCTACGGAGTCCGGGGCAAGGCCGCCCGCGCCAAGGCCAGGGAGGCCCTGGAGCGCGTCGAGATCCCGTGGCGGCTCGCGGACCGCTACCCCGCCGAGCTGTCGGGCGGCCAACGCCAGCGGGTGGCCATCGCCCGCGCCCTCGCCTGCGACCCCACGCTGCTGATCTGCGACGAGGTCACCTCGGGCCTCGACGTCTCCGTCCAGGCGTCCGTCGTGGAACTGCTCCGCACGCTGCAGGACGACGGGCTGAGCATGATCTTCATTACGCACAACCTCGCCGTCGTCCGCAGCATCGGCGACCGCGTCGTCGTCCTGAGCCAGGGCCACGTCGTGGAGTCGGGCGCGGTCGAGTCGGTGCTCACCGAACCCCAGCACCCCTACACCCGCGCCCTCCTCGCCGACACGCTGGAGGTGGACCGGACCGACCCCGAAACGAGCGACCTCCCCGGCTGATCACCGGCACCCGGGTCAAGCACGTGACGGGCTCGTGGACGGCGTGATCGTGTTCGCCGTGTCGAGGGGCGGGCCGTAGATCTGGGGGCTTAGGGATTGGGCGCCGTCCGCGGTGAGGGTCGTGCCGGTTATGTAGGTGGCGCGGTCGCTCAGGAGGAGGGCGATCAGGTCGCCTATCTCGGGGGCGGTCGCGAAACGGTTCAGGGGGACGGACGACAGGACGCGGGCTCTGTCTTCGGGCGTGGCCCAGAGGGCGTTGCCTGCGCCTTCGGTTTCTGTCGGGCCGGGGGCTATGCAGTTCAGGCGGATGCCGTAGCGGGCCCATTCGACGGCCAGGGTGCGGGTCATGGCCACGACACCGGCCTTGGCGGCGGCGCTGTGGACGGTGCCGGGGTGGCCCGTCCAGGCGTAGGTGGCGATCACGCTGACGATCGAGCCGGGACGGTTCGCGCCGATCATGTGGCGGGCCACGGCGGACGTGCAGTTCCAGGTGCCGTTGAGGACGATGTCGACCACCGCCCGCCAGCCGTTCGGCGACAGCTTCTCCGCCGGGGTGACGAAGTTGCCCGCGGCGTTGTTGACCAGGCCGTCGATCCGGCCGAAGCGATCGAGGGTCGTCTCGACGGCGGCGTCGACGGCGTCCGGGTCGCGGACGTCCGCGGGGTGCGCCAGGGCGGCGACGCCCTGGCGCTCCACCTCGGCCACGACCTTCTCCAGGGGTTCCTTGCGGCGTCCGATCACGGTCACCGACGCACCCTGGCCGGCGAGATGGAGGGCGGTGGCCGCGCCTATGCCGGTGCCGCCTCCGGTGACCAGGTAGGCGCGGCCTGCCAGTGATTCCATTGTTCTCCTCGGGTGCGTCGGGGCGGTCAGGACGTCGAGGCGGTCAGGACTTCGCGAACTCCTGGAAGCGCTTCAGGACGGCGTCGCGGTTCTTCCCCCACCATTCGGCGTCCTGGAGGAACTGCACCTCCACGTTCTGGGGGTGGGACGGCAGTGTCTTCGCGAACTCCTTGTCCATGAGGTCGAGCGCCTTGGAGTTCGACGGGCCGTTCGGGTACTTGCTCCAGACGCTCGCCTGGATGTCGGGACGGACGGAGAACTCCATCAGCTTGAAGGCGTTCTCCTTGTTCGGCGCGTCCTTGACGACCGACCAGGCGGCGAGCTGGAACATGCCGCCGTTCCAGGTGAAGTCGAGCGGCGCGCCCTTCTTCTTCAGCTCGCCGATCCGGCCGGAGAAGATGCTGGACGCGCCGACCTGCTTGCTGACGAGCATCTGGCCCGGCTGGGCGCCGGACGTCCACCACTGCGGCACGTCCGGCTTGAGCTTGCCGAAGCTGCGGAACGCGCGGTCGACGTCGATCGGGTACACCGATTTCATGTCGACGCCGTCGCCGAGGACCGCGAACTCCATGTCCGGCGGGACGCCGTTGTCGGCGCCGCGGAGCGAGCGCCGTCCGGGGAATTTGCCGGTGTCCCAGAAGTCGGCCCAGCTCTCCATTTTCTTCCCGGCGCCGACGACCGAGGTGTTCCAGGCCATGACGATCGAGAACAGGTAGTAGGTGAGCCAGTTCTTGTCGACGTAGGACGGGTCGATGCCGGGAATGTTGAGCAGCTTGTCCGGCAGCGGCTCGAAGTACTTGCGGCCGATCGGCAGGACCGTGCTGGGGCCGCCGGCGATCAGGTCCCATTCGATGTTGCCGGTCTCGACCATCGCCTTGATCTTGGCGGGGGTCGGCGGGCCGGCCACCACGACCTCGATCCCGGTCTCCTTGCTGAACGGCTCGAAGATGTACTTCTTCTCCGCCTCGACGAGCGCGCCGCCCCAGTCGGCGACGACGACCTTTTTGCTATCGCCGCCCCCGCCGGAGCCGCCGCAGGCGCTGAGCAGCGGTGCGGCGGCGATGCCGCCCGCCAGCAGGACACCGCCGCGCAGGACGTCGCGGCGCGCGAGCGGGGAACTCTGTGATCTTCCGGGGATCTTCATGGGAATCGTCCTTCTTCGGGGTGGGGCGGCGGGGGATCAGGGCGGTGATCTCAGCGGAACATTCCTCGCTTGAGCAGGTTGCGGGCGATGATGATGCGCTGGATCTCGGACGTGCCTTCCCAGATCCGCTCGATGCGGGCGTTGCGGTAGGCGCGTTCGACGTACGTCTCGTTCATGTAGCCGGTGCCGCCGAAGATCTGCAGGACGCGGTCGGCGACCCGGCCGAGGGCCTCGGTGGCGAACAGCTTCGCCGCGGCCGCCTTGGCGTGGACGATCTTGGGCGCCGCGCCGCGGTCGGCCGACCACGCCGCCTCGTACGTCATGAGGCGGGACGCGTGCAGGTCGGTGGCGCAGTCGGCGAGCATGAACTGGATGGCCTGGTAGTCGGCGATCGGGCGGCCGAACTGCACGCGCTGCTTCGCCCACTCGATCCCGTCGTCGAGGAGCCGGGCCATGGGGCCGAGGCAGCGCGCGGCCGTCATGATGCGTCCGCCGCTGAGCGCGCCGTGGCCGAGGCTGAAACCGCGGCCGGGCTCGCCGAGCACGTTCGCCTCGGGGACGGCGCAGTCGTCGAACACCAGCTCCGCTTGGCGGTAGCCGCGATGTCCCATTGTTTTGTGGAGTTGGCCGACGCTGAAACCGGGCGTGCCCTTCTCGACCAGGAAGGCGGTGATGCGGTCTTCGTCGCGGTCGGGATGGGTGAGGGCGAAGACGATCGCGAAGTCGGCCGTATCGCCGTGGCTGATGAAGCGTTTGCGGCCGTTGATGACCCAGGAGCCGTCGCGGCATTCGGCGCGGGTTCGGATTCCTGCCGCGTCCGATCCGGTGTCGGGTTCGGTCAGCGCGAAGCACCATTGGACGTCGCCGCGGACGCACGGGATCAGGAACCGCTCGCGCTGCTCGTCGTTGCAGGCCAGCAGGACGCTCGGCGTGGTCGGCACGGTCTCGGCGACGCCGCCGGCCGCGCGGAACAGCACCTCGGTGACGAGGACCTGGCTGAGGACGTCCATTCCGCCGCCGCCGAACTCTTCAGGCATGCCCATGGAATTCAGCCCGATGGCGACGGCCCGTTCGCGGATGCGCCGCTCGACGTCCTCGGGCAGGCCGTCGTGCTCCTCGACGTAATCCTCGTGCGGGATCAACTCGGTCTCGGTGAACCGGCGGACCGTCTCGCGGAATTCCACGAGATGGCCGGGAATCGCGAAGTCCATCAGTCTCCTTTCGCGGGCTTGCCGGGGACGATCAGCGCGTCGAGCGCCAGGCAGCCGTCGGGGCGGCAGAGCAGCGGGTTGACGTCGATCTCGGCGATCTCGGGGAAGTCGGCCAGCAGCCGCCCGACCCGGACGACCATGTCGGCCAGCGCGTCGAGGTCGGCGGGCTCGGCTCCGCGGAGGCCGCTCAGCAGGGCGCCGATCTTCAGTCGGCCGAGGACGGCCTGGACGTCGCCGGGGCCGAACGGCCAGAGCAGGGGGGCCGCGTCGTCCAGCAACTCGGTGAGGACGCCGCCCGCGCCGACGACCACCAGCGAACCGGCGGCGTCGTTGCGCCCGCCGACGATCAGCTCGACGCCCGGCCCGGCCATGCGCTCGACCAGCACCTCGTTCGCCGTGCCGGTGCGTTCCTCGATGCGGTGGACGGCCTCGCGCAGCGCCTTCTCGTCGGCGAGCCCGATCTCGACGCCGCCGATGTCGGACTTGTGCGCGACCCCGGCGGCGTGGACCTTGCACACGACCGGGTAGCCGATCCGTCCGGCGATCTCGGCGGCGGCGTCGGCGTCGGCCGCCACCTCGCCGGGCGGCGACACCACGCCGTAGACCGACAGCAGCCGTTTCGCCTCCGCCTCGGGCAGCGCCCCATCCCGGCCGGTCAGGATCTCGGCCGCGCGGCGGCGCGTCTCCGCGTCGGTGGCGGGGGTGGTGACCATCGCGCTCGCCTGCGGACGCGGCTCGCCGGCGAGCGCGATGGCGCGCAGGGCGGGGCGCGTCCCGGCGAGGAGGACGACCCCGTTCCGCCCGGCCAGATCGGTCAGGCCGGGGGTGAGATCGGTGGTGGTCGTCATCATGACGACCGGCACGTCCAGCGCGGCGGCGGCCTCCCCGGCGCCGCCGATCATCTCCGTCCAGCCGATCTCGTCCAGCGGGTCGGCGTGGGCGGGCGCGTCGCCGATGAACGCGACGACGTCGACGTCCGGGCACTCCCCCATCGCGCGGGCGGCGGCGCGGTAGACGTCCTGGTCGCCCCAGGCGTTCGCGCCGAGATCGAGCGGGTTGCGAATCCCCATGTACGGCGGCAGCACGGCGGCGATCGCGGTCTCGGCGGCGGTGTCCAGCTCGGCCAGCCGGACGCCGGCGTCGTCGGCGAGGTCGGCGATCAGGCCGCATTCGCCGCCGGAGCTGGCGAAGACGCCCACCTTGCCGCCGCGCGGCCTGCGGGGAGCGGCCAGCAGCGTGGCGAGCGCGATCATCTCGTCCAGGTCGTGGACGCGGTGCACGCCGGTCTGCCGGAACAGCGCGTCGTAGGCGGCGTCCCGTCCGGCCAGGGTGCCGGTGTGCGCGACGGTCGCGGCCTCGCCGACCGCCGACCGGCCCATCTTCAGGACGACGACCGACACGTCGAGCGTCGCGGCCCGCTCCGCCAGCGCGCGGAACCTCGGGACGTCCGCCAGCCCCTCCATGACCAGGCAGACGACCTTCACGCCGGGGTCGGTGAGGAAGTACTCCAGGCAGTCGGCCAGATCGAGGACGGCCTGGTTCCCTGCCGAGACGCCGTAGGCGACCGCGGGCAGCCGGCCCGACAGCATCGTCGTCAGCGCCATGTTCCCGCTCTGCGCGGCCAGCGCGACGACACCGTCCGCGTCCGCGTGGACGTACGGCATCTCGATGCCCCAGAGCGCGGCATGGCCCCGGTAGCTGGCGACGCCCAGGCAGTTCGGCCCGATCAGCGGCAGCCGGTCGCCCGCGGCGGCGACGAGGGCGTCCTGGCGGCGGCGTCCCTCCGCGTCCCGCTCGGCGAACCCGGCGCCGAACACGACCATGCCGCCCGCGCCGAGCCCGGCCGCCTCCGCCGCCAGCGCCGGGACGCCGGGCGCCGGGATCGCGGCGGCCACCGCGTCCGGCGCCTCGGGCAGGTCGCTCAGCGACGGGTAAGCGCGGACCCCGCCGACCTCCGTGTGGGTCGGGTGGACGGCGTACAGGCGTCCCGTGAACCCGACACCGCTCATGTTGCGCAGCGTCCGCAGCCCGTAGCCGCCCTTCGGGGACGCGCCGACGACCGCGACGCTCGCCGGACGGAACAGCCGGTCGAGGCGGTGGCCCTCCGCCGCGAACTGCCGGGCGGTCGTCATCATCGCCCCACGAAGACCGGACGGCGCTTCTCGATCGCGGCGGCCAGCCCCTCGGCCTTGTCCTCGGTGGGGACGCAGATCCGGGCGCCGCGCTGCTCGTTCCGCAGCGCCTCCTCGATGCCCAGCGTGTGGCCGGACCGGATGTTCCGCTTCGCCTCGCCGATCGCGACGGTCGGCCCGGCGGCGAAGATCCGCGCCTGCTCCAGCGCGCGCTCCATCAGCCGGTCCGGCTCGACGACCTCGGACAGCACGCCGATGCGCAGCGCCTCGTCCGCGTCGATGATCCGGCCGGTGTAGATCAGCTCGGCCGCGCGGGCCTCGCCGACGATGCGGGGCAGCAGGTAGGAGCCGCCCGCGTCCGGGCAGATGCCGCGCTGCGCGTACACCTGGCCGAACCGGGCGGCCGTCGAGCCGAACCGCATGTCGGCGGTGAGCGCGATGTCGAACCCGGACCCGGCCGCGACGCCGTTCACCGCCGCGATCACCGGGATCGGCAGCCAGTAGAGCCGCGCGATCGTGCGGTGCATCTTCGCGGGCCAGGACTCCTCGTCCGCGTCGGCGTGCGCCGCCCATTCCTTGACGTCCGCGCCGGAGCAGAAGCCGCGCCCCGCACCGGTGATCACCATGGCCCGGACGGACGGCTCCTTGCCTGCCCGCATGATGACGCGGTCGAGCTCGTCGATGTCGGTGTTGGCGATCGCGTTGAGCCGGTCCGGCCGGTTCAGGGTGAGCACACCGACGTCGCCGTCCATGTGCCAGGTGCAGCACTTGAGTGCCGGGAGTTCCATTGCGTCCCTTCCGTGCGAATCGAGGGCATGCCGACCAGAGGTCGTGGCGGGAGGCGCGCGTTTCCGGTGGGTGCGGTCAGGTCACGTGGGCGAGGAAGCGGCAGTCGCTCGCGCCCCAGCTCAGCCAGTGCGACGAGCCCTCGGCGTAGCCGGCCCGCGCCTCGGACGGCACCACCACCTGCAGCTCGGCGCCGTCCGCGGTGCGCAGGTGCACCTCGAGCTGGGGTCCGAGGTACACGTGCGTGACGACGGTGCAGGCCACGGCGTTGCGTTCGGCGGCGTCCGGCTTGTCCGCGCCGATCCGGACCCGCTCCGGACGGATCATGAACTCCCCGGCCGGGTCCGCCGAGACGTCGTTGGCCTTGTCGACCAGGATCCGGCCGGACATCCCTTCCACGTCCACGACGGTGTGCCGGGCGTCCTCGTCCACCCGCCTGGCGGGCAGGCAGATCGACTGGCCGAGGAACTTCGCGACGAACGAGTTGACCGGCTCCTCGTACAGCTCGTCCGGCGGCGCGGTCTGCTGCAGGACGCCCCGGTGCATCACGCCGATCCGGTCGGACAGCGCGAGCGCCTCGTCCTGGTCGTGGGTGACGTACAGGACGGTCGCGCCGATCCGCTTCTGCAGGTTCTTCAGCTCCAGCCGCATGTGGTCGCGCAGGTTGCGGTCGAGGGCGCCGAGCGGCTCGTCCATCAGCAGGACGCTCGGGTCGAACACGAACGCGCGGGCGAGCGCGACGCGCTGCTGCTGGCCGCCGGACAGCTGCCGCGGGTAGCGGTCCCTGAACTCGGTGAGCTGCGTCATCGTCAGCACGCGGTCGATCTCGCGCTGCGCGTCCGCCTTCTTCATCCGGCGCATCCGCAGCGGGAACGCGATGTTCTGCGCGACGGTCATGTGCGGGAACAGCGCGTAGTTCTGGAACACCAGGCCGATGTTCCGCTTCTCCGGGACGTCGTCGGTGACGGCGCGTCCGGCCAGGTAGACCTCTCCGGCGGTGGCCGATTCGAGGCCCGCGAGGATGCGCAGGTTCGTCGTCTTGCCCGAGCCGCTCGGTCCGAGCAGCGTGACGAACTCGCCCTTCGCGATCGCGAGGTTGAAGTCGTGGACGGCGGGCGCGTCGCCGTACCACTTGTGGACGCCGTCGAAGACCACCTGCCGGTCGGTCGCGGCGGCCGCGGCCTGCCCGGCGGGCCGCTCGTCGGTCATCGGCGCTTGCTCGGTCATCGGCGCTCCCGCCGTTCACGGAGGATCTTGATCAGCTCGGAGAGGAGGAACAGCCCGACGCAGACGGCGATGAGAATCGTGCCGGCGACCGCGAGCGTGGGCGTGAGGTCGTAGCGGACGCTGTCCCACAGCTTGCGCGGGAGCGTGACGGAGCCGCTGCCGGACACGAACAGGATGATCACCGCCTCGTCGAAGGCGATCACGAACGCGAACAGCGCGCCCGCCGAGATCGCCGAGGTCAGCGACGGCAGCGTGATCCGCAGCAGGGTCCGCGTCATGCCGGCGCCGAGCGTCCGGGCGGCGTTCTCCAGCTCGGGGTCGAACTGCTGCAGCGCGTTCGACACCGCGACGAGGACGTACGGGATGCCCATCACCGAGTACGCGACGGAGATCAGCTGCCAGTGCCCGATCACCTTCAGGTCGGCGAACGTGAAGTAGTAGCTCATCGCCAGCACGATGATCGGGATCAGCAGCGGCGAGTACAGCAGCGCGAAGACGAAGCCCTTCGCGCGGGCCCGGCTGCGCGCGAGGCCCCAGGCCGCGATCGTGCCGACGACCGTCGCGATCAGGGCGGCGAGCAGCGCGATCTTGGCGCTGAGCAGGGACGCGTCCACCCACGCCGAGTCGGCGAAGAACCGCCGGTAGTGGGTCAGCGACCAGCCTTCCAGCGGGAACGACAGGTAGTCGACGCTGTTGAACGACTCCAGGACGACGATCACGATCGGCGCCACGAGGAAGCCCAGGACCAGCGTGACCACGCCCCGCAGGACCCAGCGCAGCACCCGCTCCATGGGCGTGGCGGGCGACCGGCGGCCGCGGCGGGCGCCGGGAGGCGGCGCGGGCCTGGCCCCCGCGTCCCGCGTCGCGGTCATGTCGACGGTGCTCACAGCGACACCAGGCCCTTCACCTTGGTGAGCCGCCGCACGATCATGGTCAGCGCGGTGGCGACCACCAGCAGCATCGTCGCGAGCGTCGCCGCCATCCCCCAGTCGAAGTTGACCTGGACGGCCTGCGCGATGACCACGGCGATCGTGCTCTGCTTCGGGCCGCCGACCAGCGCGGGCGTGACGTAGAAGCCGAGCGCGATGACGAACACGAGCATCCCGCTGCTCACGATGGCCGGCAGCGCCAGCGGCAGGTACACGTGCGCGAACGCGCGCAGCGGCCCGGCGCCGAGCGAGCGCGCGGCGGGCGGCAGCGAGGTGTCGATCTGGTCCAGCGTGCCCTTGATGATGAGAATGGGGAACGGCAGCAGAATGTGCGTCATCGCGATGATCACCGCGCTTTCGCTGTACAGCATTCCCTGCGAGTCGCCGGTCAGCGGTTCCAGAATCGTGGTCACCAGCCCGTTGTCGCCGAGCAGGACGATCCAGGAGAACGACCGGACGAGGATGCTCGTCCAGAACGGAATGATGACGAGAAGCACCAGGAAACGCGCCTTGCGTTTCGACGTCCGGGCCAGGAAATACGCCACCGGAAAGCCGAGCAGAACGGTCAGGACGGCCACCTCGGCGGACAGCCGGACGGTTATCACCAGGACGTCCCAGATGGCGTCGTCGGTGAACGCCTTGGTGAAGTTCCCGAAGCCGGGCTCCGGCTCGGTGAAGCTCTTGAGCAGCATCGCGCCGACCGGATAGGCGTACACGATCGCCATGAAGGCGACCGGCAGGCCGAGCGCCATCGTGACGAAGTCCGGACGCCGCGGGCGCCGCCGTCCGGGCGGGGGCGCGCCGGGGACGTCACCGGCCGGTGGCAGCCTCGTCGCGGAGGTACTCGCCGTCACGATTCACCGTCCCTCCGTTGCCGCATGGCGACCAGTCAACGGTTACGGCCCGCCATATGTCATGAGGGCCGGGTCACAAAAGTCGCTGAGGGCGCCTGTGTGAGCGGCACAGTTCGCAGGCGTCCGCGCCCGCCCGCCTCGGGGACCACGTCGTTGACGTGGGATGAAATCGCGTGATACATCTCCACAACCCGGGTCAGGTGCGTCACACAGGTCGCTCCTGGCCCCCCGGGCTGGGGGTGACATGGCACCGTCCGACACGACCGCCGCCGTCGCCGAGCCGCTGGCGACCGTGGCCCGGAAACTCGAATCCGCGTCCACGGCGCTCGCGAACGAATTCGTCCGGCAGTACGTCTCGGCGGCCGAGTCCGGAACCGTCGACCGCCAGGCGCCCGTCGAGGCGTTCGACATGGCGGTGAGCGTCATCGGCGTGTGCTCGTCGGGCCTCGCCGGCGACGGGCCGGTCGGCGAGCTGCCGTCCGGGCGCGGGGCGCGCGTCGCGCTGCAGGGCAGGTCCGTGGTGGAGGCGGTCGAGTGGCTGCGGCTGCTGGAGCGGGTCGTCACCGACCACGTCCTCGCCCACTCGGAGATCGCGATGGACGACGTCCGCGCCGTCCTCGGACGCCTCGCGGAGCTGTTCGACGTGCTCTGCACCCGCGAGCTGGAGTCGTTCACCAGCACCTACAACGAGCTGGCCGGCTGGCAGGCCCGGGTCAGCACGGACCTGCTGAGCTGCCTGATCGCCGGTCCCGCCGTCGACGCGAGCACCGTGAACGACCAGGCCAGGATGCTGAACATCAACCCGCACCAGCCGTTCCGCGCGGTCGCGGCCTACCACGACCCGGCGCCGACGGCGCAGCAGTGGGCGCGCGTCCGCCGCCGGATCCTGGAGGCGCTGTGGCGGCACGACCCGCGCCGGGAGATCCTGCTGCGGGAGCGGCGCGGCGTGCTGCTCGCCCTGGTGCCGCTCGACCGGGCGGGCCCCGGGCTGGTCCCGCTGCTGACCGAGATGCTGGACGGCGAGCCGGGACGGTCGCTGTTCGTGTCGGCGGGCGAGCCGGGCAAGTCGCTGTCGGCCGCCGGGCACAGCTGCCGGCAGGCGCTGTCCGCGCTGGAGATCAGCATCTACCGCGACCAGCGCGGCCAGGTCACCCAGTGCACGGACGTGATCCTCGAAGTGCTGCTCGCGCACAACCGGTGGGTGTCGAACCGGCTGATCGAGACCCGCATCGGACAGCTCGTCGAGAAGCCGCATCTGCTGGACACGCTCCGCGTCTACATCTCCTGCGATATGGCGCTGCAGCGGACGGCGGAGGAACTCCTCGTCCATCCGAACACGGTCGCCTACAGATTGCGGCAGATCGCGACGCTGACCGGACGGGATATGCGCCGCATCACCGACATCGGCGATCTCAATGTCGCGCTGATGGCCTACGACGCGATCCAGATGCGGCGCGACCGCGAAGAGGCCAGGACGGATCTGCGCGCCCGCTTGTTCGCCTGATCCGCGACCCTGCCATGTGCGGGGCACATAATGACCGCGGGATTTCTTTGGTGACCCGGCCCCAACCCATTCCGGGCAGATGATTCTAGGCTTCGGTCGAATCGCTTGAAGACCGGTGTGAGCGGAGCGACATGGACCATCGTGCGGACACATACATCGACGGGACGTGGGTCGAGAACAACGGCGAGGACGTCATCGCCGTCATCGATCCCTCGACCGGGCAGTGCGTGGCCACGGTCCGCGAGTCGGCGACCGAGGACATGGACCGGGCCGTCGAGGCCGCCCGCCGGGCCCGTCCCGTCCTGCGCGCGATGGAGCCCGCGGACCGCGCGGCGCTGCTGGAGCGGGTCGCCGACCACCTGGAGACCCGGCTGGACGAGCTCGCGGAGCTGATCTCCAGCGAGATGGGCATGCCGCGCAAGCACTGCGCGAACTACCAGGTGCGCACCGCCGTCGGAACGTTCCGCAACACCGCGCGGGCCGTCGCCGACGTGGACTTCTCCGCGCCGCTGGACGGCCCGGCGCCGTCCGGCGGCTCGACCGTGCTGCGCGAGCCGGTCGGGGTCGTCGCCGCGATGACCCCGTGGAACTTCCCGCTGCTGCAGACCGCCGCGAAGATCGGCCCGGCGCTCGCCGCCGGCTGCCCCGTCGTGCTGAAGCCGAGCGAGGTGGCACCGCTGGACGCGTTCATCCTGGCGGAGGCGTTCGACGCGGCGGGCGCCCCGCCCGGTTCGTTCAACCTGCTGTTCGGCAACGGGCTGCACGTCGGCGAGTACCTGGCCCGCCACCCCGGCACCGCGATGGTGTCGCTGACCGGCTCGACCCGCGCGGGCCGCCGCGTCGCCGAGGTCGCCGCCGGGTCGATCAAGCGGGTGACGCTGGAGCTCGGCGGCAAGTCCGCGGCGGTCGTGCTGCCGGACGGCGACCTGGCGGCGGCCGTCGAGCGGGTGGTCCGGACCGTCCTGATCAACACCGGGCAGACGTGCACCGCGCTGAGCCGGCTGCTCGTGCCGTTCCAGTCGCTGCCGGAGGCGGAGCAGCTCGTGGCGGCGGCGATGGCGGGCTACCGGATCGGGCCGTCCGGCGACCCGGACGCCGACGTCGGCCCGCTGGCGAGCTGGAACCAGAAGCACCGGGTGACCGAGGCCACCGAGCGCGCCCTCGTCGACGGCGCCCGGACGATCTGGTCCTATCCCGACGCCCAGCTGCCACGCGACGGCTACTTCACCAGCCCCACCGCGTTCACGGTCAACGACCCGCGCATCGCGCTCGCCCAGCAGGAGGTGTTCGGCCCGGTCCTCGCGGTGATCCCGTACGTGGACGAGGACGAGGCGGTGTCGATCGCCAACGGCACCCCGTACGGGCTGGCGGGCGCGGTCTGGTCGGCGGACGAGGAGCGCGCGCTGCGGTTCGCGGAGCGGATGGAGGCCGGCAGCATCGAGATCAACGGCGCGCCGTTCAACGGGCTCGCGCCGTTCGGCGGCTACAAGCAGTCCGGGTACGGGCGGGAGCTGGGCGCGTTCGGCATCACCCAGTTCACCGAGCTGAAGGCGATCCAGCGCCACACCGCGAGCGGAGCGAGCGCGACGAACGGGGCGAGGGCCCGGTGAGCGAGCGCACCGGCGGTGACCTGGTCGTCGAGGCGCTGCGGGCGCTCGGCGCGGAGATGCTGTTCGGCGTCGCGAGCGTCCACAACCTGCCGATCCTGGACGCGGTCCGGCGGGACGGCGGGATAACGGTCGTGAACGTCCGGCATGAGCAGGCGGCGGTGCACGCTGCGGACGGCTACGCACGCGTCACCGGACGGCTCGGCGTGGCCCTCGCCTCGACCGGCCCCGGCACGGCGAACACGATGGGCGGGCTTTTCGAGGCGCAGTTCGCGGGGTCCCGCGTCCTGCTCATCACGGGCCAGGTGGAGAGCCGGTTCCTCGGCCGTTCCAAGGGCTATCTGCACGAGGCGGAGCAGCAGCTCGCCATGCTGCGCACGCTGACCCGCGAGGCATGGACGGTGCGCCGCGCCGAGGACATCGCCGAAACGGTCGTGGCGGCGGGCCGCGAGACGGATCGCGGCTGGCCGCGTCCGACGGCCGTGGAGATCCCGGTCGACCTGCAGTACGCGCGGGTCCCGGCGTCGCTGCGGGTCCCGGAGGCGGCGCCGGTGCCGCGGGCAGCGCCGCCCGCCGAAAGGGTGCGCGCGGCGGCGGACCTGCTCGCGGACGCCCGCCGTCCACTGGTCTGGGCCGGTGGCGGCGTGCTCAGCGCGGGCGCCTGGCCCGAGCTGCGCCGCCTGGTCGAGCGCCTGGGGATCCCCGTCGTCACCTCGGTGCAGGGACGCGGCGCGCTGCCCGAAGACCACCCGCTGTGCCTCGGCGCCCTGGTCACGACGCCGCCGCTGCGCGAGGTGGTCGAGGACGCGGACGTCGTCCTCGCCGTGGGCGCCCGGTTCCAGATGTACACGACCGACGCGTGGCGGCTGCGGCTCACCGGCGCGCTGCTCCACGCCGACGCCGACACGAGCGTGTTCGGCCGCACGTACCCGCCCGCCGTCGCGCTGCACGGCGACGCCCGCGAGACCCTGCTCGCGCTTGATGAGCACGTCGCCGTCACCGGCTCGACCGAGGAATGGGCTGTGACCGCCCAGAAGGCCGCCGCCGAGGCGCGCGAGAATTCGCTGGAGGCCCTCGGGCCGGATCATCGGGCGATCGTAGCGGCGATCCGCCGGTCGCTGCCGAGGGCGGGCGTGATCGTCCGCGACTCGACCGTCCCGGCGTACGCGTGGGGCGACCGGCTGCTGCCGGTCCTGGAGCCGCGCACGTCGCTGCACCCCGCGTCCGCCGCGATCGGCCCCGGCCTGCCGCTGGCGATCGGCGCCGCGCTCGGCAGCGGGGAGCGGACCGTCGTCGTCCACGGCGACGGCGGCATCATGCTGTCGATCGGCGAATTGTCGACGCTCGCGCAGGCGGGCGCGCCCGTCACGGTCTGCGTGTTCAACGACCGCGGGTACGGCGTGCTGCGCGACGTCCAGCACGCCACGTTCGACGGCGCCCGCAACGACGTCGACCTGCACACCCCCGACTTCGTGGCGCTCGCCGCGGCGATGGGCGTGCCCGGCGTGAAGGTCGCGGACGTCGCCGCGTTCGACCGCGCGTTCGCCCGGTCGACCGGGGAGACCGGCCCGTTCCTGATCGAGATCGACCTGACGGCGCTGGCCCCGATGAAGCGCCGCGCCGGACGCCAGCAGCTGCTGGGCTGACCGGATCCCGTACGTCCGACGGTGAGAGGAGCCGTGCCCGATGACCGTCCAGAATGGATGGTACAGTTCACAACATGGCGATCAACCTCTCGTCCAGCTCCTACCTCGTGCTGGGGCTGATCGGCCTGCGCGGGCCCAGCTCGTCGTACCAGCTCAAGCGGGCCGTCGAGCGCTCGGTGGGCTACTTCTGGCCGTTCCCGCACAGTCAGCTCTACGTGGAGCCGCGGCGGCTGGCGGAGGCCGGGCTGCTGGCGGAGTCCGCCGAGACCGAGGGGCGCCGCCGCCGGACGTACTCGCTCACACCCGCGGGCCGCGAGGCCCTGCGCGAATGGCTCAGGGACCCCGACACCGAGGTCTTCCAGGTCCGCAACGAGGCCGAGCTGAAGCTGTTCTTCAGCGAGCTCGGCGACGAGGGGACGGCGGAGCGGCTCGCCGAGGCGCAGGTCCGCTACCACCAGGGCCGGCTGGAGGAGTTCCAGAAGATGCTGGCACGCCTGGTCGACGTCCCCGACCTGGAGAAGCGGGTGGCGCCGCTCGTCCTCGGCGTCCGGATCGAGGAGGCGTGCCTGTCGTTCTGGCACGACGTCCGCGACTCGGGCGTGCGCGGCGCGCTGGGACGCACGCGGCTGCCGGGCGGGCACGAGGGGCCTCACCCGGACTGAGAACTGCACGGCGCCCGAAGCGGGCGAGAAGGGGACGCACATGGTGATCGCCGACATCGCCCACCAAGGACCGCGCTGCCGGGGCCCGCGCCAGGAGACGCTCCTGCGGATGCTGGAGAACACCCTCACGCACGCGGAACGTCCGGACGACCTCATCGTGTACGCGGGCCTCGCGAAGGCCGCCCGCGACCACGCCGCCCTGAAACTCGTGACCGAGGCGCTGCTGAGCCTGGAGGAGCACGAGACGCTCGTCGTCCAGTCCGGCAAGCCGATCGGGGTGTTCCCGACCGGGACGCGGGCGCCGCTGGTCGTGATGGCCAACAGCAACCTGGTCGGCCGCTGGGCGACCAGCGAGCACTTCTACGAGCTGGAGCGGCGCGGCCTGATCGCCTGGGGCGGGTACACGGCGGGCGACTGGCAGTACATCGGGTCGCAGGGCATCGTCCAGGGGACGTACCAGACGCTCACCGCCGTCGCCGACGAGCATTTCGGCGGCGACCTGGCCGGACGGCTCGTCGTGACCGCCGGGCTCGGCGGCATGGGCGGCGCGCAGCCGCTCGCGACCGTCATGGCGGACGGCGTCGCGCTCTGCGTCGAGGTCGATCCCGACCGGATCGAGAAGCGGATCGACAGCGGCTACCTGGAACGCGCCACCGAGTCGATCGACGAAGCGGTCGCGTGGGCGCGGGAGGCGATGGCCGCCCGGACGGCCGCGTCCATCGGGCTGCTCGGAAACGCCGCCGACGTGCTCCCCGAGCTGCGCGAACGCGGCCTGGTCCCCGACGTCGTCACCGACCAGACGGCGGCGCACGACCTGATGTACGGGTACGTGCCGTCCGGCATGACGCCCGCCGAGGCCGCCGCCCTGCGCGAGAGCGACCCGGACGAGCTGACCCGCCGCGCCCGCGCCTCCATCGCGACGCACGTGGAGTGCATGCTCGCCTGGCAGGACGCGGGCGCCGTCGTCTTCGAGTACGGCAACAACCTGCGGGCGCAGGCGGCGGAGAACGGCGTCGACGCGTTCCGCATCCCGATCTTCATCGAGCGGTACATCAGGCCGCTGTTCTGCCGGGGCCTCGGCCCGTTCCGGTGGGTGGCGGCGTCCGGCGAGCAGGCCGACATCGACCTCATCGACACGATGGTCGTGCGGGAGTTCCCCGGGAACGCGCTCGTCCAGCGGTGGATTCCGACGGCGCAGAAGTACGTGCGGCAGGCGGGGCTGCCGTCCCGCATCTCGTGGCTCGCGCACGGCGAGCGGGCGAGGCTCGCGCTGCTGGTCAACGAGGCCGTGCGGAGCGGCGAGCTGCACGGCCCGGTCGCGTTCACCCGCGACCACCTCGACGCCGGCGGGGTCGCGCAGCCGCTCCGCGAGACGGAGAACATGCCGGACGGCTCCGACGCCGTGTCCGACTGGCCGCTGCTGAACGCGCTGCTCACGGCGGGTTCGGGCGCCGACCTCGTGGCGATCCACGCCGGGGGCGGCGGCTACGCGGGCTACATGCAGAGCGCCGGGGTCACGCTCGTCGCGGACGGCACCGCCGCCGCGGACGAGCGGATCACGGCGGCGCTCACCGCCGACACCGGCATCGGCATCATGCGCTACGCGGACGCCGGGTACGAGGCGGCGGCCGACGCCGTCCGCGCGAGCGGCCTGCGGTGGTTCGGATGACCGGGGAACGGGCCGCGCTGGACGGCATCCGGGTTCTGGATCTGAGCCGCGTCCTGTCGGGCCCGCTGTGCGCGCGGATCCTCGCCGACCTCGGCGCGGAGGTCATCAAGATCGAGTCTCCGGCCGGCGACGACGGCCGCCGGTTCGGCCCGTTCGTGGACGGCGACAGCACCTTCCACCGCCTCCTGAACCGCAACAAGCTCGGCATCACCCTCGACCTGAAGGACCCGGACGACCGCGAGCGGTTCGCGCGGCTGGTCGCCCGCTCGGACGTGCTGGTGGAGAACTTCCGTCCGGGCGTCCTCGGACGGCTCGGCTTCCCGCCCGGCGAGCTGGCGCGCCTCAACCCGGCGCTCGTCGCGGTCGGCATCAGCGGCTTCGGCCGGACCGGCCCGCTCGCCGAGCGTCCGGCCTACGACCTGATAGTGCAGGCGATGTCCGGGCTGATGTCGGTGACAGGCCCGGACGGCGGGCCCGGCGTCCGCGTCGGGGTGAGCATCGGCGACATCGTGCCCGCGCTGTACGGGGCGGTGGCCGTGCTGGCGGCGCTGTACCAGCGGGAACGCACCGGACGCGGCCAGCACATCGACGTGTCCATGTTCGACGGGCTCGTCTCGGTCCTGGAGTCGGTGGCGATGCGGGCGCTGCACACGGACGAGGACGTCCGGCCGACCGGCGCGCACCACGCGATCAGCGCGCCCTACGGGACGTTCGAGGCGAAGGACGGCCCGGTCGCGATCGCGGTGGCGAGCGACGCGCTGTTCGCGCGGCTCGCGGACGTCCTCGACCGGCCCGGCTGGCTCACCGACGCCCGCTACACCACCGACGCCGACCGCGGCCGCCACCGCGAGGAGCTGCGGGCTGAGGTCGAGGCGGCGCTCGCGGACCTGACCCGCGCGGACGTCCTCGACCGGCTGGGCGCGGCAGGGGTGCCGTGCGGGCCGGTCCTCGACGTCCGGGAGGCGCTGTCCCATCCGCACACGCTGGCCCGCGGCCTGGTGCGGGACGAACCGGACGGCTTCCGCACCCTCGCGGGCGCCGTCCGCCTGGCGGGCGGCGCCGAGGAGTTCCGCCCGGCACCTGCACCGGGCGAGCACGACCACCTTCTCGCCGCCTGGCTCACGGAAGAGCCGCGGATCCCGCCCCGTCCGGAGGGAGTAGCACGTGCTGAAGATCGACCTTGAGAACGGGCCCGTCACCATCGCGGGCGCGCTCGACGTGGAGCGCACGCCCACGGGGCTGATCCCCCGGCGGCTGCCCGCCTGGACCCGCCCGCAGCTCACCGACCCGTACCTGCGGCTGATGGTGCCGAGGCCCGCCGGGGTGCGGCTCGTGTTCCGCACCGAGGCGGACAACGTCGAGCTGGACGTCTTCGTCACCCGGTTCCGCAACGCCTACTTCCCGCTCTTCCCCGTCGCGTTCGACGCGGTCGCGAGCTGGTGCCGGGTGATCTCCGAGGAGGTGCGCGGCGGCGACGTCTGCGTCGTCCGCGCGGGTCAGGTGGTCGAGACCGAGCGGGGCAAGCCGGAGACGATCCGGTTCGAGGGGCTCGGCACGTCCTGGAAGGACGTCGAGATCTGGCTGCCCCAGGCCGCGATCGTGGAGCTTCGGGAGCTGCGCGCGGACGGCATCGTCGCGCCCGGCAAGCTCCCCGGACGCCGCTGGGTCCACTACGGCAGCTCGATCAGCCACTGCGCGGAGGCGGGGAGCCCGACCGACGCCTGGCCGACGTGGGTGGCGCGGCGGGCGGGGCTCGACCTGACGTCGCTGGCGTTCGCCGGGAACTGCCATCTCGACCCGTTCGCGTCCCGGACGATCCGGGACGTGCCCGCCGACGTCGTCACGCTCAAGGTCGGCATCAACGTGCAGAACCTCGACTCGCTCAAGGAGCGGACGTTCGTCCCGGCGCTGCACGGGTTCCTCGACACGGTCCGCGACGGGCATCCGCGGACGCCGCTGCTCGTCGTGTCGCCGATCATCTGCCCTACCGCCGAGGACCGCGCCGGGCCGACCGTCCAGGACGAGACCGGCCGCTACCACGCGACGGGCGACCCGTCGTCCGGCCTGACCCTCAGCCGCATCCGGACGCTGATCGAGGAGATCACCGAGACGCGCGCGGAACGCGACCCGCACCTGCGCTACCTCGACGGACGTGCGCTGTTCGGCCCCGGCGACGCGGACGACCTCTACGACGGCCTCCACCCGAACGCCGACGGATACCGCCGCATCGGCGAACGATTCCACGCGCGAGTGTTCGGCCCGGACGGCCTCTGGCCGGAGCTGGGCGGCTCTCCGATCGAAGGGCGACCACGATGACGACCGTCTCCACGGAAGACCGCACGGCCCGGGTACTCGGCCTCATCGACCGGCACGAGCCGGAGATCGTCGCCTTCCTCCGCGACCTGCTCCGCATCCCCAGCGTCTGGGGCGACGGCCCGGCGCTGACGGCCGCGGCGGAGCATCTCGCGGCGCCGCTCGCCGACGCCGGTCTCGAGGTCGAGCTGCCCGGCTCGGGCACGGACGGGATGCCGAACGTCCTGGCCCGCGCGTCCAGCGGGCGCGATCCGGGCGAGGCGCTCATCTTCAACGGCCACATGGAGGTGTATCCGCCGTCGCGGTCGTGGCGGCGGGACCCGTTCGGCGGCGAGATCGACGGCGGCCGCGTCTACGGCGTCGGCGTCGCGGACATGAAGGCCGGGACGGCGGCGATGACGATGGCCACGGCGATGCTGGCGCGCTCCGGCGTGCCGCTGCCGCGCGATGTCGTCGTGCTCGCCGTCCCGAACCATTTCGAGGGCGGCGAAGGCACCCGGCAGGCGCTGCGGGACGGGCTGCGCGGCACGTACGCGATCAACTGCGAGCCGAGCGGCCTGCGCGTCCTCACCGGCCAGCGCGGCATCGCCTATGTCACCGTGACCGTGCGCGGCCGGGCCGCGCACACCACCGCGCTGGACATCGGGGTGAACGCCGTCGCGCGGGCCGCGGAGATCGTCCGCGAGGTGCTCGCGATGCCGATCACCCGCGCGTCCGGGGAGGTGCTCGACGACGTCAAGATCTGCAACGTGGCGCAGATCTCCGGCGGGGTGGCGCACAACCTCGTCCCGGAGCGCTGCGACATCACGTTCGACTTCCGGTTCCCGGCCGCGCAGACGCAGGACGACGTGCTGCGGGACGTCCGCGCCGCCGTCGAACGCGCCGTCGACCGCCTCGCCGAATTCCCGGTGGACGTCGAGCTGGAGGCGACCTGCCTGAAGAATCCGCGCAGCTCGCTGCGGGTGCCGTCCGGCGAACGCCTCCTCGCCGACGTCGCCGCCGCGCACCGCCACAGCACCGGCGAGGCCGCCGCGCACGACGTGCATCCCGCGTGGCCGGACACGCCGATCTTCTGGGAGTCGGGCATCAAGGCCGTCACCTACGGCCCCGGCTCGATGGACTGCTACTGGGACGACGAGTGGGTCGCGATCGAGGAGTACCTCGCCGCCGTCCGGACGTACGCGGTCGCGGCCCTCACCCTGGGCGGCGGCGCGGCCCTCCCGCTGGGCGGCGGCAATGCCTGACGTCGCGGAGATCTGCTCGGACCTCATCAGGTTCGACACCACCAACCCCGGCGGAACCGAACGGAAGGCGGCCGAATACGTCGCCGCGCTGCTGTCCGGGATGGGCCTGGAACCGCAGATCATCGAGGCTGAGCCTGGACGGACGAACGTCGTCGCGCGAGTCGAGGGGGTGGATCCGGGCCTGCCGGCGCTGCTCGTCCAGGGGCATCTCGACACCGTCCCGGCGGACGCCGCCGCCTGGTCGCGGCACCCGCTCAGCGGCGACATCGCGGACGGCTGCGTCTGGGGCCGCGGCGCCGTCGACATGAAGAACGCGGTCGCGATGACCCTCGCGGCGGTCGGCGGCGCGGTCGCCGCGGGCCGCCGCCCGCGCCGTGACCTCGTGCTGGCGTTCCTCGCGGACGAGGAGACCGGCGGGAAACTCGGCGCCGGGCACCTCGTCGCGGAGCATCCGGACCTGTTCGAGGGGTGCGGGGCGGCGATCGGCGAGGTCGGCGGCTTCAACATCCCCGTTTCCGCTGGTGGCGGCCCGCTGTTCGCAGTGTCGGTCGCCGACAAGGGACTGCGCTGGTACGAGGTGGTGGAGAAGGGCGTCGCCGGGCACGGCAGCATGCTCCCGGACGACAACCCGATCCCGCGGCTCGCGGAGACGACGCTGCGGCTCGTGTCGGCCGAGCAGCCGTACACGATCACCGAGCCGATGCGGGTGCTGGCGTCCCGCGTCGCCGGACGTCCCGTCACCGACCCCGACGAGGTCGCGGACGTGCTCGCCACGCGGACCGGCCCGTTCGGCCGCATGTTCGCCGCCGGAATCCGCACCACCGTCAACGTGACGCGGATCGGCGCGGGCTACAAGGAGAACGTCATCCCCGGCGAGGCGTGGGCGCGGTTCGACTGCCGTTTCGTCCCCGGTCATGAGGACGGCGTGGACGAGCACCTCACGTCCGGCGCGGGCTCCGGCACCGAGGTGTCATTGCTGCGGCGGAGCCCGTCCGTCCTTTCCGACCACGAGAGCGAATGGTTCGGGCTGCTCATCGAGGCGCTGCGGCAGGTCAGCCCCGGCTGCGAGGTCGCGCCGTTCGTGTTCAGCGGCGGTACCGACAACAAATGGTTCCGAACGCTCGGCATGGAGACTTATGGGTTCACGCCGATGCTGCTGCCCGCGGGCTACGACTATCCCGCGATGTTCCACGGCGTGGACGAACGCGTCCCCGTGGAGTCCCTCGAATTCGGCGTGCGAGTGATGGAAAGACTGATATCCCTATGAGTCGAATGGGTCGGTCAAGAGGGCCGAGGGTGGCGATCATCGGCTGCGGGTTCGGCGGCATCGCCACCGCGGTGAAGCTCAAGAAGAAAGGTCTCACGAACTTCACCGTCTTCGAGCAGTCGGACGGCCCGGGCGGCACGTGGTGGGACAACCGGTATCCCGGCTGCGAGGTCGACATCGCATCCCATGCCTATTCTTTTTCGTTCCTGACCTACGATTGGACGCGCACCCACGCCGGGCAGGCGGAATTGCAGCGGTATGCCGAGCACGTCCTCGACCGGTTCGACGTCCGGCGGCACTGCCGCTTCGGTGTCCGCGTCGAATCGGCCACCTGGGACGCGGACGAGGCGCGCTACGACGTGCGGCTCGCGTCCGGCGAGACGGAGCCGTTCGACGTGGTGATCAGCTGCCTCGGCCTGCTCAGCCGGCCGCGCTACCCCGACTGGCCCGGCCTGGACGACTTCGAGGGCCCGAAGTTCCACACCGCCCGCTGGGAGTCGTCGCACGATCTGACCGGCAAGCGCGTCGCCGTCGTCGGCACGGGCTCGACCGCCACCCAGGTCGTCCCGGCCATCGCCGAGCAGGTCGGGCGGCTTTACGTCTTCCAGCGGCAGCCGGGCTGGATCCTGCCGAAGGGCGAACGCGACTATACGCCGCGCGAACGGGTTGTTTTCCGGCGGCTGCCGTTTGTTCAGAAGTTGCGTCGGCTGCGGCTGTTCTATCAGTTCCGGGTCATGTTCAAGGGATACGATCTTCACGGTAAACGGCAGCAGCAGAACCTGCGGCAATGCCGCGAATACATCCTTTCCACGGTGGACGATCCGGAACTGCGCGCCCGGTTGACGCCTGATTATCCTTGGGGCTGCAAACGTCCGGTACTGGCGACCGGGTTCTATCCGGCGCTGAACCGGCCGAACGTCGAACTCGTCCCGCACGCGGTCACCCGGGTCACATCCAAGGGGATCGTGGACGCCACCGGCACCGAACGTGAAATCGACGTCCTCGTCATGGCGACCGGTTTCCACGCGACGAAGTTCCTGGCATCGCTGGACGTGCGCGGCACCGGCGGCGTCTCCATTCACGACACATGGAAGAACGACCCGAGAGCCTTCCTCGGCATCACGGTCCCTGGCTATCCGAACTTCTTCATGCTGTACGGCCCCAACACGAACGGCGGTTTCTCCGTCCTGGCGCAGCTCGAAAGGCAGGCCGAGGTCGCGGTGCGGACCGTCGCCCGGATGCGGCGTAAGGGGCTGCGGGTCGTCGACACACGTCCGTCCGCCACCGAACGGTGGGTGCGGTGGGTGGACCGGCAACTCGTCAAGCACGCGTCCGCGATGGGGGCGAACTGCACGAACTACTACCACGCCGAGTCCGGACGGAACGTCACGCAATGGCCGAAGCCGCACGGCGAGTACTACCTGCTGACCAAGACGCTGCCGTACGTCGGTTTCATCGAAGTGCGATGACGGGCCTAGAAGCACTCCGCGTCACAGACCCGGAGTTCTATACGGCCTGTGTCGAGCTAATGGACGTCCCGCGGAAACACGCCGCTTTGGACGCCAGAACCCGGGAACTGATCGCCCTGGCGGTCAACGCGGCGGTCACCCACCTGCACGAGCCCGGCATCCGGCGGCACGTCCGCGCCGCCCTTGACCACGGCGCGACCCGCGAAGAGATCATGGAGACGTTCCAGCTCACGGCCGTTCTCGGCATCCACGCGGCGAGCACCGGCTTCCCGCTCCTGCGCGGCCTGCCGCCGCCACCGAACGACGGCGTCGATCGCGAGGCCATCAAGGCCGAATTCGTCCGGCGGCGCGGCTATTGGGACACCGCGTGGGAGGACGTCCTCCAGCGCGCCCCCGCCTTCTTCGCCGCCTACCTGAACTTTTCCGCGATCCCGTGGCGCCGGGGCGTCCTGGAGCCCAAGGTCAAGGAACTCATCTACATCGCGATCGACGCGTCGGCCACGCACCTGTTCACGGACGGCCTGAAAGTCCACATCGACAACGCCATCGGCCACGGCGCGACACCGGACGAGATCGTCGCCGTATTGGAGATCGCGAGCACGATCGGCGTCCAGACATTGGAGGTGGGCGTCCCCATTCTCCAGGAGGAGCTAGCCCGGCGCTCCGGCTCCGCCTAGGCTTTCCCGAATGGCTTCCGGCAATTCTCTCAGCCGATGCATGGGCAGCTCAAGCAAGGTCACATCAGCGGCCCAAGGCGCAACCTCGGCGACCAACGCCCGCGCCTGCCGTTTGGTCAGATCGCCACGGACGTCGATCAGCGCGTCCCGCCAGGTATTGGCCACCTTCCCATGCGCCCGATCCATCACCGCCCGCAGAACGCGCAACGCCGGATCATCACGAGGCTCATCCCTACGGACGGCCTCGATCCCACGCCCATGCTCACCCAGTTCATAAACCGGCCCCAGAATCGCGGCAAGCTCGTCCAGGTCAACCACCTCGGCCGGCACGACACGAATCCGCTCTGCCCGCGTCGCCAAAAGCAGGCGCGCCAGCGTGGCCTCCATCCCGGAGGGCAACGCCGCACCGACCTGCCGAACCTTGGCCGCGTACGGCTTGGCCAACCAGGTGCTCAACCGCACGCGAGGCACCCCCGGCAGCACCTCTTTCGGCCACGCCCCGACCAGCACGTCCGGCCGAACATCCCCCAGATCCTCGGCCGACACCTTCACCTGCTCCCGCGCCTCAACCGCCTGCGGTCCCTGCGTATAAATGGCGGCGCTGAACCGATCCGCCCGCGCGACGGCCGCCGGAAGGCTCTTGGACGTAGGACGAAGCACATACAAATCAGCAGCAGACCCGATGGCCTCAGCCCCGTAATACCGATTGAAGTCCGGATAAATGGCCTCGGACACCAGATTCAAATCCCGCAGCGCATTCTGCACCTTCAAAGCCAGCATCGGCGTACGGTCACTGGCCCCGTACGCGAGCAGCACCCGTCCACTCCCTTGGTCACGCAGCCCTTGAACGCCCCGCGCGACGAACAACCCGACCCCATCAGCCGTGTAAGGCGGATCGGTGATCACCAAATCGGCGAACTCCACCGCCGAGCCCGGAAGCCCCAGCCGCAGATCGGCCCACCGCGTTCGCACGCTCAATCCCAGCTCCGCCGCCCGCTCGTCGATGTAGGCGAGGATCCGCTCATCGATGTCGACCACCACGGTCTCGACCTGCGGATGGATCATCCCGACCGCGAGCGAGGTCAGGTCATGATCGCCGACGCAGAGCAGCCGCGCGTCCCCCAGCCAGAACCGCGCCCCCAGCAGTAGCGCCCGCCGCACCACCGTTTCCGGCGTCGCCGCCACATGATCGAGAACATGCCGCCCCCGCGGCGCCCGCGCGATGAAGTCCGCCAGCCGCTCGACAACGCCCCGGTAGTCCGGCAGCAGATGCCCGACAGGATCGGCCGGGACGAACGGCCGATGCCCGGTTTTCAGCAGCTCACCGATCTCCCGGGCCTGCTCGGCGTCCAGCCGGAACCGATCACCCTCGCGCTCCACCGCGAGCCCGGCCAGCAGCGCCTCCACGGACCTCCGGGGCGCCGCGCTGGCCCGGATGAGAGCGGCCATCGACCACCACCGGCCGTCCGCCAGCAGGCTCAACGCGGCGTGGACCCGCCGGGGATCCATGCCCTCCACATCCGGAAGCCCCGCCGTCCCGTCCACCCGCCAGACCCTACCGCGCGGGTACCCGCCATGATCGAAGCCACCATCGGACAAGCCAGGCAGGAGCCCCGGATGGGCACGGACACTACTCCTGGTCAGCGAAGAGCAGGGACGCCTCACGGGAATGATGCAGGCGGGCCCGGACAACCGGTACCTGTCGACGGCGACGATCGGCATGGCCGCGGTGACCGCGTCCGCCCGGTCCAAGGGAACGGGCACCGCACTGCTCCTGGGCCGCGTGTCGAATTCGGCACCGCGCCGATCGTCTTACACGTACAGGGGCAGGTCAGATGTGAGAGGCGGAGGCAACATGCCGGACGAGGACAAGAAGCAAGCAGCGCACCGAGCCTTGGTGGATCGCGTGCTGACCGGAGAGGGCAAGGCGTCCGCGGAGCAGCGAGCCCGCGCCTTCGGTAACGACGACCTCTCCCCGCCGCTGGACGCGCTGATCGCCAAGGTCACCAACACGCCAGCGCAGGTCACCGAAGCGGACCTTGCCGCGGCGAAGGCGTCCGGCTGCACCGAAGACCAGCTTTTCGAGCTGGTGGTATGCGCGGCGGTAGGCCGGTCCGCCCGGCTGTACGACGCCGGATTGGCAGCCCTGGCCGAAGCGAGGTCGGACCATGCGACTTGACATCCTCAACAACGGCTACGGCCTTGGAACCAAACTCCTGTTCGCGCTCATCCGGTTGTTCTCCGGCCACCCCGTACCGGACGCCGCCAAGCTGACGTTCTACCGGCCCGATTTCTATGGAGCCCGGGCCAAGGAGTTCACCCACGAGGCGATGCGCGGACCGTCCACCTGGTCGGTGGGCGACCGGGAGCTAATGGCGGCCTACGTGTCAAAAGTGAACGAGACCGCCTTCTGCATCGCCGCGCACACCGCGACCGCGGCGCGGGCCTACAAGGACGAGCCACGAGTCGCGGCGGTACTGACCGACCTGGCATCGGCACCCATCGAGGAGCCGCTGCGAGCGACCCTGCGCATGCTCGGCAAGTTGACGCGAGAGGGAACCGTCAGCACCCAGGACATGCGTGACGTACTGGCCGCCGGTGCCACGCCCCAGCAGATCAAGGACGCGCTGGCGGTCTGCGCCGCCTTCAACATCACCGACCGTCTCGCCGATGCCTTCGGATTCGAACTGCTCAGCCCCGAGGGTTTCGAGGCAGGAGCCAAATACCTACTCGAACGCGGCTACCGATAGCCCACGAGAACGCGCGTGCTCTGCGGCGGGTTCGGGGCATGGATGGGATGTGGAGATCCGCTCGCGCCGGGCCAGCCGGCGGCTCACGCTCACGTTGCTGCTGCGTACGGCGCTGACCACGGCGTGCCTGTTGAGCGTGTACTTCGCGGCGCCGCTGAACAGGTCGTTCACGGCGACGACCGCTGTGGCGCTGTTCGTGGCGCTGGCGGCCCTGGGCCTGCTCATCACGTGGCAGGCCCGCGCGATCGTGCGGTCGCCGTCGCCGCGGCTCCGTACCGTCGAGGCGCTGGCGACGTTGATACCGCTGTTCCTGCTGCTGTTCGCCGCGTGTTACTGCCTCATGGGCAACGAACCCGGACGCGGCTTCTCCGAGCCGTTGACGCACGTCGACGCCCTGTACTTCACCATGACCGTGTTCTCGTCGGTCGGCTTCGGCGACATCGTGCCCCTCTCCCAGGCGGCGCGGACGCTGACGATCCTGCAGATGATCGGCGACCTCGTCATCCTCGGCTTCGTCGCGAAGGTTCTCCTGGAGGCGATGCGCCGTGGCGTGGAGCGACGCACGCGCAGCGCGGACGGCGATTCGCGCTGAGACCGACCCGGCGCACCGCGGCGAAGGTCGACCCCAACCTTCTGGCGTCACTGGACCTTTCAACTGTTGACGGGTTCGGCACCGGACGGGAAAGGGTGGCGCATGGAAGTGGGGTTGGGGCTGGTCGCGCTGCGGTCGGCCCTGCGACGTCGCTGCGGCGGTTTCTGGGGTTACATGGCCGCGCGTGCTCACGGTAAGGCGCTCGTCGAGCTGGAGCGGGAGCGGAACCGGGGAACGGTCATGGTTCTGCAGGCTCTGCCCGGCGGAGCCGAGTTGAGCGAGGGCCACCCGTCCGGCTACAGACGCGTCATCACGATGCCCGGGCAGGAGCCGCGGTACCGGGCCGACCCGCGGTTACCGCCACGGGCGGGGGACGCCGAGACCGACTTCGGCGATTCGCCTGAGGCGTTGCCGCCTGCAAGAGAGCATGACTGATGGCCTCCTTCCCCTCAGCCGAGGACGGTTTCCGGGACCTGTTCCTTGAGCAGCAGCAACGGCTGCTGGGCTACCTCATCGGGATGTGCGGTGACCTCCACCTCGCCGAAGACGTCCTCAACCAGGCGTTCATGGTGCTGTGGCGTCAGTGGGGCCGCCCCGAGGTCCGGAACGGGAGCCCGGTGCAGTACCTGTTCACGGTCGCGCGGCACCTGATGCTGGACGAGCTGGACGCGCACCGCGGCACGGCCCGGCCGATCCTGGAGGACGCCGAGGAGATCGCCGACGCGGCCGCTCCTTCGGTGGAGGAGGCGGTCATCCTGCGCAAGCATCTGCACTGGGCACTGTCCCAGCTGAGTCCGCGTGAACGGGAAACGGTCATCTTGCGGCACTACCTGGAATATGACAATGCCACCGCCGCGCAGATCATGTCGTCGGGGCAGGCCCCCATGGCGGTGGGCACCGTGAAGCGGTACGGCTCTGACGGCTGCAGGAAACTTCGGGGACTATTGGATCGGGACCACCTCGCCGAGGAAGGGGGAGGCCAGCGATGAACGACGAGGAGATGCGCGAAGAAGAGCAGCGAGTCGCCCGCGAGCTGGCTGCCCTGGAGGCCGAAGCCGGTCACCGGACGGCTCAGCAGCGCTTCGAGCGCCTGCGCCGCGCCATGGACGACCTGGACCCGCGGGAGGCGGCCCGGCTGGACGCCGTCGCGCGGAAGGTCGAGGAGGAGCATCCCGAGCTGACGAACGTCCATTCCGCCCCTGCGACCCTGGGCGCGCCCCGGACGGATCTCTTCTACGGGGACGTTCTGCAAGAGCTGGAGCGGATCGTCCGCGGTGCGGAGCAGCGGGAGCGTCTCGCCGTCCAGCAGACCGCGGCGACCGGCGGCGGCCCGGCCGCGTCGACCGGTTCCGTGTTGAACGTTCTGCTCGGTGATCCTCCGCCGCCCGTCTCCACCGGCTCGGAGCGTTCGGGGGTGGGCGGACACGTGCCGTGGGTGGTGCGCGAGCCCGCGTCCGGGCGGCGGCGTCCAGCGGCTCCGCCTTCCGGGCGGCGCACGGATCCGCCGTCCGGCGGGTTCTGGGGCGCTCTGACGCGCGAGGAGCAGGACGCGTTCACCGCCATGGCCACCCCGGCGGACTTCCCGATCCGGTCGGTGCTGTGGGACGAAGGCGAGGTCGGCGACCACGTCCTGATGATCGTGGAGGGCCTGGTCAACGTGGACGTCGTCCGGAACGGGCGGGAGCGGCGGCTCGCCGTCCGCGGTCCCGGCGAGCTGATCGGCGAACGGGCCGCGCTGCTGCTCCGGCCGCGCTCGGCCAGGGTGACGGTGCAGAGCCCCGTGCACGCCCTGCGGATGACGACGCAGAGGTTCGCCGCGTTCCTGGCCAGGCACCCGCGCGTCCTCGCCGTCCTGGAACGCCAGATCTACAACCGGCTCACCGACGACGAGTCCGGGGGCCCTCGAACGCCGTCGCCGCCATCGGAACCGGAGCGCGAGGCCGTCGAGCACCAGGCGGCGCCACCGGCCGAACGGACCGCGACGGCCGCGCCGACCGTCGCGTCCACCTGGGCCGGGCAGATGTGCTCGATCCTGTTCACCGACATCGCCGGGTTCAGCGCCGCCCGCCTTTCGGACGACGACCGGCTGTATCTGCGGCGGATCATGTACGAGGTGCTGCACGAGGTCCTGGACGCCGCCGGGGTGCCGCTGGCCGCCTGCTATCGCGAGGACCGCGGCGACGGCGCGCTGATCGTCGCCCCGCCGGACATCGCCGCCTCGGCGTTCGTCGGGCCCGTGCCGTCGGCGCTCGCCGCCCGGCTGCGCGACCACAACCGCCGCGCCGGCAGCGCCGTCAGGCTGCGGCTCCGCGTGGCCCTCCATGTCGGACCCGTCATGCAGGACGCGGTGGGTGTCTCCGGATCGAGCATCGTGCAGGCCGCCCGGCTGCTGGACGCACGACCTCTCAAGAGGGGCATGACCGAATCGGGGACGGATCTCGGTGTCATCACTTCACAGTTCGTCTACGACCACGTCATCGCCCCCAGCGCGGATCCGGTCGGCTACGAGAGGGTGACCATCCACGTCAAGAAGTCGCAGATGTCCGCCTGGATGAACCTCGCCGTGTGAATCGGAGGTGGAGGGG
>NZ_SMKT01000415.1 GCF_004348735.1 Actinomadura sp. KC06 | reverse complement strand
AGGCTGCCCCCCCGACGGCCGCCCCTGAGGACAACGCCCCGACGCCGGAGACCGCCGCCGCCGAGCCCAAGAGCGGCCGCCCACGCCAGACCGACGACCCCGACCCGGCCGTCCGCCTGCTGCGCGCACTGATCACCGACGTGGACGACCAGGCCCCCGGATCCGGCACCGGCTCCGAACCGGCCCCGCCCGCGCCGTCCGGTCCCGGCTCGGGCTCCCGCCGCCGCGGCCCCCGCACCATCGTGGCCCTCGGCGTGGCCGGCGCCGTCCTCGCCAGCACCGGCGTCGCCGCCGCGGGCAGCGGCGTGACGGACCACACCGCCGCGTCCCCGCCGCCGAGCTCCGCCGGCGTGACCGACGACCCGGAGAAGCCCGCCGACACCGACGCCGGGTGGCACGAGGAACGTCCGCGCTCACCCGTCCGTCCCGTCCCGGCGCCTCCCGCGCAGCGGAAACCCGGCGACCAGCGGAACTACGAGCCGATCAAGACACGCCTCCGGCACCTGTTCCCGCCCCAGCGCCACCCCCGCCGCCCGGAC
>NZ_SMKT01000045.1 GCF_004348735.1 Actinomadura sp. KC06 | reverse complement strand
CGCGTGGGCGCCAGCGGGGGCTGAGGCGGGTTGCGGGGAGCGGGCGTCAGACCACCATCAGGAGCACGACCGCGACGATCGCGACCACCGCCACGACGGCGGCGATGCCGACGATGAGCCCGACGTTCGGGCCGGACTTCTGCGGCGGCGCCTGGTTGGCGAAGCTCTGAAACTGGTGGGTGGTTCCTGCCGGGTCTTGGGGAGTCTCTGACATGCCGACGAGGGTAACGGATCATATACGCCCGAGCCGGACGCTTTCGGGCGTCCACCACCATTCCGGGCTTCCAAGAGCGGAGAGTGTGGGATTCGAACCCACGAGGACTGTCCCCAGCCCTGGGCGCTTTCAAGGCGCCTGCACTAGTCCACTATGCGAACTCTCCAGATGACCAACGCCCACGATAGCGGGCGCCGGACACTGACCTCGACCGCATAAAGCGGTTCACCCCAGCGCGACGTCGGCGTACGAGTAGTCACACCCGCAGGGGGCATCGTCGTGGACGAACTTCATGGTCGCAGCCCCCTCCCGCTGACCTTGTTTGGACGACGCCGTCACCCGCACGGGCTGGCCGACGACCGTCCGCGGCTCCATCCACGAAAGCTTGACCTCCAACGCTCCGGTATCGAGCAGCGAACACTCCGCCGAGCCGCACGAGAAGTACTCCGTCTCCGGACGGCGCGTAACACGGAAGTCGACGCACGCCCCACCGACACAGATCTTCATGCGCACACCCTCCACCGCTAACCGGTCGAGACCCGAGACGGCGACCGTCACGCGATGGCGGCACACGCAGACCCCGCTTGCACCGGACGAGGACGAGCAGCCCACGCACAGCGCCATCACCGCGGCGGCGAGCGGCAGCCACCTTAAACCGATCATGGACGGTGGGACGCGCCCCGCGCGCTCACGGTTCCGCGGCGCCGTCCTCACCGTCGCCGGCCGCGTCGCCTTCGTGGTCCGGGGGATGGACGGCGTAGCCGGGGATGGACGGCCAGCGGACGGTCATCACGACCGACTCCTCCTCCGCGCACCACGAATGGTCGACGCCGCGTCCCCACACCACGTAGTCGCCCTGCTCGGCCAGGACCACGTCCCCCTCGGGGAACTCCAGCCGGAACCGGCCGCTGACCAGCACCAGAAGGGCGGTGCGCTTCTCGCCGTTCGTCCACCGGGCGCGCCGCTCGCCCTTCGGGTGGACGCCCCATTTGATCTCGACCTCGTCGCTGCGGCGCAGATCGCCCGGCGGCTTGAAATGGCCGAGCAGCCAGCCGCTGTCAGCGGCGGCGTCCGGGCCCGCCTTTCCCACGTACACGCCGTCCACAGGCCGCGACCCTAGCGTCCGGTCTCGGCGGGCCAGCGGGCGACGCGCCCGTCCGCCGCCGTCCGGCACTCGGCGCAGGCGCCGGGCCTGGCGGCCGACCAGTAGTGGCGCAGGACGATGACGGCGTCGCGGTCGATCCCGCATAGCGTGGCCGTGTACGTCACGGCGTGCTCCACGCCCGCCTCGCCGGACGCAGCCGCCCACCGCTGATCCGCAGGCGGGAACGGACGGCGCAGAAACGTGCCATCCGCCTTCCGGAGGTACAAAGCGTCGCACCCGTCGCAGTTCCAGACCTCGTCACCGGCCAGGTCGCGCCGGTTCAGGGACGTCCCGCAGACCTCGCACACCACCCACCGCCGCGTCAGGGCTGGACGGGACGTTGGTACGCGAACCCGTCGCCGACCACTGCGGCGAGCGTCAGGTACGCCTCGCGTGTCGCGGGGGCGAGCTGCTCCAGCTCCACCTCGGCCCCCTCCTCCAGGTGGTCGTCGTACGGGATGCGGACGACGGCGCGGCAGCGGCTCTCGAAATGCGCCTGGAGCTTGTCCAGGTCGACCTGGCTGCGGGTCCGGTTGCGGACCATCGACAGCACGACCACGCCGTTGCGGACGAGATGGCCGTGGTCGTGCGCCTCCAGCCAATCCAGCGTCGCGCTCGCCGAACGGGCGCCGTCCACCGACGGGGAGCTGACGAGGACGAGCTGGTCCGCGAGGCTCAGCACGCCCGCCATCGCGGAGTGCAGCAGCCCCGTCCCGCAGTCGGTGATGCAGATCGAGTAGTACTGCTCCAGGACGACGGCCACGGCGGCGTAGTCGTCCGCGCTGAACGCCTCGCTGACCGCCGGGTCGCGGTCGGACGCCAGCACTTCGAGCCGGGCGTTGTTCTGCGAGGTGAACGCCCGGACGTCGGCGTACCGCTGGATCCGGTCCCGGTTGTTGAGCAGGTCGCGGACGGTCGCGGCCGTCTCCAGCCGGACCTTGTCCGACAGCGTCCCGCGGTCCGGGTTCGCGTCCACCGCGATCACGGTGTCGCCGCGCAGCGACCCCAGCATCGAACCGAGCCCGGTCGTGGTGGTCGTCTTGCCGACGCCGCCCTTCAGCGACATGACCGCGACCCGGTGATGCCCGCCCGCCACCATGGTGCGCGCCCGGGCGATGAGGTCCTTGCGGCGCACATCGCCCTGCGACTCCCCGGGATGGATGTTGCCCGCGGTCGCCTTGTACACGGCGCGCCGCCAACCGGACGACGGCGCGATGCGGCGCTCACCGAGCAGGTTCTCGGAACTGAGGCTGTCGGCGTTCTGCGGTTGCTGCGGCATCTGCTGCTGCGGCATCTGCTGGGGTGCCTGCTGCTGCGCGGGATAGCCGTACCCCTGCAAAGGCTGCCCGGTGTTGGGGTCGACCGCCGGGTACTGCTGACCGGCCGCATTTGGATCCTGCGCGTACGGCTGCCCCGTGTTCGGATCGAACTGCTGGTACTGCTGACCCGTGTTGGGATCGAACTGGGCGTACGGCTGACCGGTGTTCGGGTCGACCTGCTGATAAGGCTGGCCCTGGTTGGGGTCCATCGGCGGGTACTGCTGTCCGCCCGCGTTCGGGTCCTGCGCGTACGGCTGCCCCGTGTTCGGATCGAACTGCTGGTACTGCTGGCCGGTGTTGGGATCGAACTGCTGATACGGCTGCCCGGTGTTGGGGTCGTACTGGGCGTAGGGCTGCCCGGTGTTCGGGTCGGCCTGCTGGTACGGCTGGCCGGTTTCAGGGGACAGGGGCTGGCCGGTCTGCAGGTCGAACGGGACGTACGGCCGTCCTGCGGCGTCGGTGTCCTGCGGGTAAGGCTGGCCGGTCGTGGGGTCGATCGGCTGGTACGGCTGGACGGTCGCCTCGGCGTCCTGCTGCGGGGGGAACTGGTCGGACGGGTAGGGCGGCAGCTGTTCGAGGGGAGGCGCGGTGTTGCCGTTGGCGTCGTACTGCGGCTGCTGGGGCGGCGGATACGGGGCCTGCGGCTGCGGCGGCTGCTGCTGCGACGGCTGCGACGGCGGCGGGGCACCTTGCGGAGCGCCCTGTGGGGGCTGGGGCTGGTCGTAGCCCTGGAAGCCGCCCGGAGCGGAGTACGGCGGAGGCGGCAGCATTCCTCCGTCGAACGGCTGCGGCGCGGAGCCGCCTTCGTACGGCGGGGGCTGCGGCGGGCCGAAGTTCTCGGGCGGGAAGTTCTCGGGGGCCTGCTGGAACATGGGCGGCGGCGCGGCGAGCCAGGGATTGGCGTTGGGGTCGTTCTGCTCGGTCGGAGGCTGGGGCAGGGGGAAGGGCTGAGCGGCTTCGTCCGGCGGCGCGTTCTCCTGCTCGGCGGACGCCGGCGGCGGGCCCTGCGGAGCCTGTCCGCCGCCTTCGGCGCCTTCGGCGCCGGGAGGCGGCGGGGCGGGTACCTGCCCGGTCTGCTCCCCGCTCATCGCGTCCAGAGAGGCCAGCCGCTCCTCAAGGGAACGCCCGTCGTGCTCGTTCCTTGCCACCGTTCTTCCCCCTCGGGCACGCCTCTTATGATCAACACGGTGCGGGTGGGCAAAATGGCCCCCACGCAGGATACCCGTGCGCCAATACCACGCATCCACAGTGGAGATCGACGTTTGCGCCGCCGCGGACGGGCCCGCGGCGATGCGTCCGGCAGCGTTCCTGCGCCGTCCGTTACGGACCGTTCCCTGGCCGGCCCCCGGTAGCGTTGCCGGTATGCATGCGATCGTTATCCGCGAGCCGGGCGACCCCGGCGTCCTGGAGTGGACGCGGGTTCCGGATCCGGTGCCGAAGCCGGGCGAGGTGCTGATCGACGTGGCGGCGAGCGCGGTCAACCGCGCCGACGTCATGCAGCGTATGGGCTTCTACCCGCCGCCAGAGGGCGCCCCGCCGTATCCGGGCCTGGAAGTGTCGGGAACGGTCGCCGAGCTCGGCGCGGACGTGACCGGCCTGGCCCGCGGCGACGAGGTGTGCGCGCTGCTCACCGGCGGCGGGTACGCCGAACGCGTCGCGGTTCCGGCGGCGCAGGTCCTGCCCGTGCCGAGCGGCGTGGACCTGGTGGACGCGGCCGGGCTCCCCGAAGTCTCATGCACGGTGTGGTCGAACGTCTTCATGCTCGGCGGGCTGCGCGCCGGGGAGACCCTTCTCGTCCACGGCGGCGGCAGCGGCATCGGGACCCTCGCGATCCAGCTCGCCAAGGCGCGCGGCGCGCGGGTGGTGACGACGGTCGGCAGCGCGGAGAAGGCCGCCCGCTGCCGGGAGCTCGGCGCGGACGTGACGGTGAACTACCGCGAGGACGACTTCGTCGACAGCGGCCCGTACGACGTGATCCTGGACCTGATCGGCGCCAAGTACCTCGCCAGGAACGTGGACGCGCTCGCCACCGGCGGCCGGCTCATGGTCATCGGGCTCCAAGGCGGCGCGAAGGCCGAGCTGGACATCGGCAAGCTGCTGCGCAAACGCGCCCTGGTGCACGCGACGACGCTGCGGTCCCGTCCGCCGGCGGAGAAGGCGGAGATCGTGGCCGGGGTCCGGGAGCATGTGTGGCCGCTGCTGGAGTCGGGCTCCGTCCGGGCGGTCGTCGACCGGCGGATCCCGATGCCGGACGCGGCGAGCGCGCACCGGCTGCTCGAAGAGAGCGGTCATATCGGCAAGATCCTGCTGACCGTGTGAGGATGAAGGGATTATGAGCGAGCCTTCCAAGAAGCAGTCTGAACAGGAACCGCAGGTGCTCGTGGTCGGCCCGAACGGCATCGCCGTCGAGGGCGGCGGCGAGGGCGAGTCCGAGGGCAAGTCGATCACCGACATGGTCGAGCAGCCCGCGAAGGTGATGCGGATCGGCGGGATGATCCGGCAGCTGCTGGACGAGGTCAAGGCCGCCCCGCTGGACGAGGCGAGCCGGGCCCGGCTGCGGGAGATCCACAAGTCGTCCATCAAGGAGCTCGAGGACGGTCTCGCGCCGGAGCTGGTGGAGGAGCTGGAGCGGCTGTCGCTGCCGTTCACGGAGGGCACGGTCCCGAGCGAGTCGGAGCTGCGGATCGCGCAGGCCCAGCTCGTCGGCTGGCTGGAGGGCCTGTTCCACGGCATCCAGACGACGCTGTTCGCCCAGCAGATGGCGGCCCGCGCCCAGCTCGAACAGATGCGCCGCGCCCTCCCCGCCGGAATGATGCCCCCCGGCGCCGAGGACGACCAGCCCGGCACCCGCTCCTCCGGCCCCTACCTGTAAGGACGCGAGAAACGGCCGCCTCCGGCTTGGGCTTCGTCAGCATGCTGACGAAGCCCTCGCGGAGGCGGCCGTTCTCATGTCGCGTCGTCGCCGCCGGAACGGTCCCACGTCACGGCGGTGCCGGAAGGTCTAGGTCAAGGCGTCGGCGTTGGGGTAGAGGCGTTCGAGGACTTCGGCGACGCCGTCGTCGTCGTTGCTGGACGTCTTGTGCGTTACGGCGGCCAGCACGAGTGGGTGGGCGTTCGCGACCGCGTAGGAGGTGCCCGCCCAGGTGAGCATCGGGAGGTCGTTCAGCTGGTCGCCGAAGGCGACGACGTCGTCGGACGCGATGTCGTGCTCGGCGCACAGGGCGGCGAGCGCGCTGGCCTTGGTGACGCCGTGCGCGCTCATCTCCAGCAGCCCGCGCCCGGACGAGTTCGTCACGGTCACGAGGTCGCCGACGGCCTCCACCGCCTTCTCCGTGAGCTCGTCGGCGTCGGCGTCGGCGTGGAAGGCGAGCAGCTTGGTGCCGCTGCGGTCGGCGAGCCGGTCGGCGTCCACGGGGCGTCCGCCGAGGGCCTCGGCGTCCCAGCGACCGAGGTTGTAGGTGGTCTCGAAGACGAACCCGGTCGGGTGCTCCACGGCGAAGCGGAGTTCGGGCACGAGGGCGCGGAGCCGTCCGACCGTCTCGGCGATCACGTCGGGGGCGATCTCCGAGGTGCGCAGGACGGTGTCGGTGTGCAGGTCGTACACCACGGCGCCGTTGGCGCAGATCGCGACGCCGTGGTGGCGGACGGCCGCGGCGACCTCCGTCATCCAGCGCGGCGGGCGGCCGGTCACCATCACCAGCACCGCCCCGGCGCGTTCGACGCGGGCCAGGGCGGCGATGGTCCGGTCGGAGAGCGTCCCGTCGGAGCGCACGATCGTCCCGTCCAGATCGGTGGCGATCATGCGTGGCGAGGCTTGGGTCATGGCACCTTCCAGGGCAGGTCAGCCCCACCCTAGGCGACATATCCGGCGGGCTTCCCGGCGGCTTACCGTTTGACGGGCTCCAGGACGTCCAGCCCGATGAACTTCCGCAGCGCCTCCGGGACGCGGACCGTCCCGTCCGCGCGCTGGTGGTTCTCCAGGATCGCGACCATCCAGCGCGTCGTCGCGAGCGTCCCGTTCAGCGTCGCGACCGGGCGGCTCCTGCCGCCCTCGTCCTTGAACCGGACCGCCAGGCGCCGGGCCTGGAACTCGGTGCAGTTGGACGTCGACGTGACCTCCCGGTACGTGCCCTGCGACGGCACCCACGCCTCGCAGTCGTACTTGCGCGCGGCGCTGGACCCGAGGTCGCCCGCCGCCACGTCGATCACCCGGTACGGGATCTCGACCTTGGCGAGCATCTCCTTCTCCCACTCCAGCAGCCGCAGGTGCTCGGCGTGCGCGTCGGCGGGGTCGCAGTAGGAGAACATCTCCACCTTGTCGAACTGGTGGACGCGGATGATGCCGCGCGTGTCCTTCCCGTAGGAGCCGGCCTCGCGGCGGAAGCACGACGACCACGCCGCGTACCGACGCGGCAGCGCGTCGATGATCTCGTTCATGTGGTACGCCGCGAGCGGGACCTCGGACGTCCCGACCAGGTACAGCTCGTCCTGCGGGAGCTGGTACACCTCGGCGGCGTGCGCGCCGAGGAACCCGGTGCCCTCCATCGCCTCCGGCTTCACCAGCACCGGCGGATACATCGGGACGAACCCGGACGCGACCGCCTGCTCCATCGCGAGGTTCAGCAGCGCGTACTGCAGCCGCGCGCCGACGCCCGTCAGGTAGTAGAACCGCGCGCCGGACACCTTCGCGCCGCGCTCCATGTCGATGGCGCCGAGGCTCTCGCCCAGCTCCAGGTGGTCTTTCGGCTCGAAGTCGAACTTGGTCGGCTCGCCGACGTGCTCCAGGACGACGAAGTCCTGCTCGCCGCCGGGCGGGGCGCCGTCCTCGATGAGGTTCGGGACGCCCTTCAGCAGCGCGTCGAGCTCCTCGCCGAGCCGGTCGGCCTCCGCCTCGGCCTCCTTGACCTGCTGCGCCAGCTCCTTCGCGCGGGTCAGCAGCTGCTGCCGCTCGTCGCCCTGCGCCTTGGACACCGACTTGCCGAAACTCTTCTGCTCCGCCCGCAGCCGCTCGAACGACGTCAGCGCCGTCCGGCGCCTCCCGTCAAGGTCGAGCAGCAGGTCGACGACGCCGTCATCCTCACCGCGGGCGCGCTGCGAGGCACGCAGCCGCTCGGGATCCTCTCGAAGAGCTCGCAGGTCGATCACAGACCCGAGGCTACCGGCCGAACCCCGCCGCCGCGCGCGAGTATCGCCGGTTGTGGAAAACCTCGCCCGCCCGGCGGGGGCTCAGCGGACGCCGCTGGCCAGCAGGGCGTGCGCGGGCAGCGCGACCTGGCCGTCCGCGACCGCGTACGCGCGGACGATCCCGTCGTATGCCTCCTTGATCCGCGCGACGGTCTTGGCGTCCTGCCGCCCGACGACGTAGCCGTTGCTGCCGACCTTGGACAGCGCGCCCGTCTCCCACCAGTCCTCGGGGTCGACGACGTGCTCCCACGTCACCTCTTCGACGGCGACCTCGCCGACCCCGGCCTCCGCCACCAGCCGACGGAACGCGACCGGCTCGCCGTACTGCATGAACGGCGGCTCCGGGACGTCCTCCGGCCACGGCACGCCCGCCTCCTCGATCGCCTCCCGGACGACCCCGAGCGCCCCGCTGCCGGGCATCAGCCAGCAGGTCAGCGCCAGCCGCCCGCCCGGCCGCAGGACGCGCCGCAGCTCGCCGATCGCCACACCGGGCGAGCCGACGTGGTTGATGACGAAGTTCCCGGCGACGGCGTCGAACGTCCCGTCCGGAAACGGCACGTCGGGCAGGACGGCGACGTGCACGTCCAGTCCGGGAACGTTCCGGCGCGCGGTGTCCGCCATGCCGGGGTCGGCGTCCATCGCCGACACCACGGCCCCGCGCTCCGCCGCCCCCTGCGACACGAACCCCGGCCCGGTGCCGACATCGAGGAACCGCGTCCCGTCCGCGACGCCCGCGGCGTCCAGCAGCGGACCGACCATGTGGCGGGTGAGCCGGGCGAACCCCCGCTCGTACGCGGTGGCGCGCCCGGCCCACAGTTCCCGCTCGTAAAGATCGAAGTCCTTGGTCACCCACGCAGCGTACGTCAGCGCACGTCGACGTAGTCCGCCGGCGTGTCCGACGGGAAGTAGCTGCCGCTGCCCTTGTAGGACGCCATCCAGTAGCCGTCCGCCGACGCCTTGAACGTCTTCCGGAACCATCCGCTGCTGTCGGTCTTCGTCGCGGCCATCTGCGTCCACGTCGTCGAGCCCGCGCGCTTGAAGTAGACGTACACGGGCGCGTTCGGTCCCGGGCCCGCCACGTCACGGAACCGGTAGAGCAGGCCCTTGACCGTGATCGTTCCGCCCTTCTTCACCGGCTCGGGCGAGGCGTTGAAGTCGTACCACTGCGTCCGGTACTTCACGTCGACGTAGTCGGCCGGGCCGGCGGCCGGCGTGTTGAGCGCGCTGCCCGCGTACCGGGCACGCCAGTACCCGTCCTTGTTCAGGGGCGTGAGGCCGTTGAAGTAGAAGTTCCCCGGACGGGACAGCGTCTGGGTCTGGACGGTCGTCCACGTCTTGCCGTCCGGCGAGAACTCGAGGACCAGCGGCAGGTCGCTGACGTTGGTGAAGTCCGGCTTGACCGACAGCGTCCCATTCACGATGACGGAGTCGCCGTAGGCGAGGGGTTCGGGGTATGCGTCGAAGGCGGTGATCTCGGAGATGTTCCGGATGTTCAGCGACCCGACGCTCGTCTGGCTGCCGACGTAGAATCCCTCGTCCAGAACCCGTGCGGTCACCGTGCCGGACTTCCCCGCCTCCCGCGCGGCCGTGAAGTAGGTGTGGAAGGTTCCGTCCGCGGCGGTCCGCACCGAGGTGCCGATGCCGCCTCCGAGATCCATCAACGCGCTCGGCACCTCGACCTGGACCTGTGCGTTGGCCGCGGGTACGAGCCCGGCGGCCCCGTACCGGAGGACCTTGCCGTCGACGGCCATCCGCGTGTACGGCGCCACCGTCGAAGCCGGCTTGATCTGCGCGGTGATCTCCGTGGCCTGCTTGGTCACGATGAGGGAGGCGCTCTTGTAGGCCGGGCAGAGCAGCCCCTGCCGGGGAGCGGTGACGCTCGCGTACGGGACACCGCCCGATTTCACCGTGAACGAGCCGTCGCCGCCCGTCGTCGTCTCGACGTCCGTCCCGACCCTGATCGTCCCGCCCGCCATCGGTTCGGGAGCGTCCTCACGAACCTTCTGGACGAGGACCCGGCCGCTCATGGTCACGTCCGGATGATCGGCGTCGATGACGCTCGGCGCGTAGGTGAAGCCGCTGATCGTGGTCTGGTAGCAGTCGTCCATCAGGCGCCGCAGCGTCCGCGTCAGGCCATCCGCTGTGGTGACCACCACGTCGACGTAGGTGTAGCCGGGCCGGATCTTGATGTCGGGACGGTACTCGGCCTGCCAGACGCCGTCGTTGTCCGTCCCCTCCGTCCGCGTGAGGTCGAAGGAGGCGTAGGGCTCAGCGGTGAGTTCCTGATAGCGCATGAACCCCCGGACGCTCGTGACCCCGCTGGCCGACTTGGCCTTCAGGCTGAGCTTGGCCACCCGGTCCCTGGCCAGCTGGTCGAAGTCGACCGTCAGGAAGGCGTCCTTCACGTCCGCGTGAGCGGCGTTCGGGACGAGCAGAACCGAAGCTGCGAGCGCAGCCGTCGCGAGCAGAGCCGAGTATCGACGCACGGCGGATGACCTCTCCACTGAATACTGGTGCAGAGGAGACGTCCAAGATCCACAGTCGGTTGGCCGCCTGTGATCACAGTTGGGTCGCGGCCGTGCCCCGGCGTCGGGTCAGCCGGTGCGGATGGATTCGACCCAGGCGGCGGCTTCGGTGAAGTCGTCGTCGTGGGTGCCGCGGCGGATCTCGGGGCGGACCTGGTCGGCGCGGGCGTAGGAGCCGACGAAGCGGACGTCGGAGCAGACGCGGCGCAGGCCCATCAGGGCCTCCCCGACGCGGGCGTCGGCGACGTGGCCCTCGAAGTCCATCCAGAACAGGTAGGAGCCGAGGCCGGCGCCGGTGGGGCGCGACTGGATGAGGGTCAGGTTGATGCCGCGGACGGAGAACTCCGTGAGGATCTCCAGCAGGGCGCCCGGGTGGTCCTCGCCGATGAACGCGACGACGGTCGTCTTGTCCTTGCCGGTGGG
Source organism: Actinomadura sp. KC06 (assembly GCF_004348735.1). GTDB lineage: Bacteria > Actinomycetota > Actinomycetes > Streptosporangiales > Streptosporangiaceae > Spirillospora. Next base: position 44,749 of record NZ_SMKT01000045.1, on the reverse strand, counting down.
CACGGGCGGCGTGCAGGGACGGTGCAGGACGACGAAGCGGGTCACGGCGTCGGCGACGTCGTGGATGTCCTCGGCGAGGATGGACAGGCCGTAGCGGGACGCGGCGAACGAGCCGGCCAGGGCGGCGTCGTAGTGGCCGTCGGCGACGTGCTGGGCGGCCTCGGCGTTGGACGTCGCGGCGCGCCATTCGGCGTCCGGAACGTTGCCGAGCAGCCAGCGGCGGCACTGCGGCTGCGCGATCGGGTGGGACGCGACGGTCTTGATGTCGGCCAGTTCCGTGCCGGGCCGGACGAGCAGTGCGAACGACACCGGCAGATGGATCTCGCCGACGATCTGGAGCGGCTCGCCGGTGGCCAGCTCGTCCAGCGTGGTCGGGACGGAGCCCTCGACGGAGTTCTCCAGCGCGACGACGGCGGTGTCGGCCTCGCCGCGGCGGAGGGCGTCCAGCACGGCCGGGACGGTCGCGAGCGGGAGGTGCTCCGCCTCGGCCGCGCCCGGAATGGTCAGGAGCGCGGCCTCGGTGAACGTGCCCTGCGGACCCAGGTAGGCGTAGCGCGCTGGCCTGTCGTCTGCGGTCACGGGTGCTCCCGATGCGTGCGTTCCTGGTGGGCGGGCTGCGCCTCGCCGGTATGCGAGGTGAGGATGCCGAGTCTACTGCCCGGCCGGTCAAGGCCGTCCGTCAGCCACTGTCACACGCGGGCGGTCAGATGCGGTCGGTCAGGCGCGGGCGGTGGGGGCGCTGCGGTCGCCGTTGCCGCTGCCGAAGTCGGGCAGGGGGTCGTCCATCGAGACGATGGGGCCCTTGCCCAGGCGGGCGGCGCGCAGGGCCTGGTTCTCCTCGGGGGAGAGCATCTCGACCGGGTGCCCGCCCTGGACGGCCTTGGCGTAGGTCCGCGTCTCGGTGCGCCCGTTGATCGAGCTGATCACGATCCCGTCCCCGACCGCGTTGATCACGGCGAGCGAGAAGGACCGGTGTCCGGACATCTCCTTGAGGGCGTCGTAGTGGACGATGGCGAGGTCGCGCAGCGCGCGTTCGTCCGCCGACCCACTGGCCACCTGGAGCTGGCGCCTGAGCATTTCCCCGCACTCGTCGACGACCTGGTTCACCCGGTTGTGGGCGACCACGGCGATGGACAGCCCCGCAACCCCGGCGACCAGGCCGGCGACGGCCACCGCGACAAGCATCACGGGCTGAGCGTACCCACCCCGGCCTCGGGTTGCGAAGGATCTTCGCGCCGGAGCCGCGGTTCGATCCGTTCCACCATCCAGGTTCCGAGGACGATGATCGACGCGAGGGCCGCGACGCCGAACAGGTCACGGACGACCTGGCCCGTGAAAACCGAGACTGCGGAGTGCTCAGGGCCGATCAGCGCCCGCCCCCACCAGGGGATCGGGAACAGGAACAGCAGCCAGAGACCCAGCGCGAAGAGACATCTTCGCGTGTCCCGGGCATCACCGGCCAAAGCACCGAACACCGCGATCATCCACACAAGATGGTGGATCCAGCCCACCGGGGACAGGACGACCGACAGCAGCCCCACGATCGCGACCGCCGCCAGCACCAGGCTGGACGAATCCGGGCCGGAGTGGAGGTCGGCGGCCTGGGACGCTCGGCGGGCCCAAGTGAAGCCGTACCACGCCACGATCAGCGCGAGGAGGAGCCACACCAGCGTACGGGCGGGCCCTTCGTCCAGGATTCGCGCGACGATCCCGTGGACGGCCTGGTTGGTGGTGCCGTCGACCGCGCCCGTCCGGTCGCCGCCCTGCAGCAGCGCCCCGAACCAGTAGTCGGACGAGTCCGACGGCAGCAGCGCGAACGCCCCGAGCGTGGCGGCGGCGGCCGTGAACAGCGCGTTCCCGAAGGCGTCCCGGCGCCCGGTGATCAGGAAGTAGATCAGGAAGACGCCCGGCACCAGCTTGATCGCCACCGCGAGGCCGACGAGCATCCCGCGCGGCCAGCGCGGCGTGCGGGCGCAGCAGTCGGCCAGGCACATCGCGAGGAGGAACAGCCCGACCTGCCCGAACCGGAACTGGTCCCGGACGGGGTCGAGCCACGCCATCGCCCCGACCAGGACGCCCGCGGCGAGCGGCGCCCAGCGCCCGGCGCGGCGGAGCAGGTCGCGGAACGCGTAGCAGACGCAGATCACCAGCGCGACGCAGATCAGGCCCGTCCACACCAGCTGCGCGGCCCGCCAGGACATGACGGTGAACGGGACGGCGAGGACGGCCGAGAACGGCGGATACGTGAACGGCAGGAGCTGCGGCGGCTGCGTGAGGACATCGTACAGCGGGGCGCCGCGCAGGACGGCCCGTCCGCCGTCCCGGTAGACCTCCAGGTCGACGAGCCGCTGGTCGGGCTCGTTGCCCAGCCAGCGGGTGACGATCGGCGCCATCGCGACGGCGGCGACGACCACGCCCGCCAGGACGATCAGCAGATCCCCGGCCGTCCTGCGCGGGCCGGCGGCACGTTCGGGACGGGCGGGCTCGGCCGTCCGGTCGCCGGATGGTTCATGGGCGCGGCCGCCCTCGGCATCCGCTTCGCCGACCATCTGCGCCTTGGGACCGTCCACAGCCCGCAGGATATGGCCACTCCGGCCGTCATCGGGCTCTTGTAGCCTGAGCGCCATGACTTCGCGGGGGACCAAGATCGCTATGTTCCTCGCCACCCTCGTCACGGCGTGCACGGCGTTCGGCCTCGCGCCGCCTGTGCTTTCCGGCCCGTCCGCCGCGCACGCCGAGGCGGTGGCCGGGCGGGTCGTGGTGGTCGGGGTTCCGGGGTTGATGTGGAGCGACATCGACCGGGAGAAGACGCCCGCCCTCTGGGGGATGACCGCCGGGGGGTCCGCCGCGGGGCTCAGCGTCCGGACGACGAGGGTCAACACGTGCCCGACGGACGGCTGGCTGACGCTGTCGGCGGGGCAGCGGTCCCGGCTGCCGCACGGGAACTGCGCGCTCCCGGCCGCGCCGATCCTGCCCGGCCAGCCCTCCCCCACGGGCCCGCCGCCGGTGGGCGGGGCGATCGCGCCCGGCTGGCCGGCGATCAAGAGCGACAACGCCGACACCAACTACCACGCCCAGATCGGGCTGCTCGGCGACGCCGTCAAGGCGGCGGGCGGCTGCACGCTGGCGGTCGGGCCCGGCGCGGTGTTCGGGGTCGGCGACGGCGGCGGGCGGGTGGACCGCTACGTCGGGACGCCCGACCGGGTGACCGCCGCCGACTGGGCGCGCTGCCCGCTGGCCGCCGTGGACGTCGACGACCTGTTCCGCGCCTACATCGACGCGGGCGTCGACATCGAGGGCGAGCAGGAGCCGCTGTCGGAGCGCAAGCGCGCCGCCGCCGCGGCCGCCGCGGACCGCCGGGTCGAGCAGGTCATGACGGGCGTCCCGGACGGGACGACGGTGCTGCTGGCGGGCCTGTCCGATGTGAGCGTCGACCCGCACCTCCGCGTCGCCATCGCGCAGACCAAGGGGACGGGCGGGCAGTACGGGCCCGGGTACATGACGTCCAGCGCCACCCGGCAGGACGGGCTCGTCACGCTCACCGACATGACCGCGACGGCGTTGAAGTTGCTCGGGCTGCGGCAGCCGAAGGAGGCCGTCGGGTCGGTGTGGCGGTCGCAGCCGTCGTCGGCGCCGATCCAGGAGCGGGTGGAGGCGCTGGAGGACGAGGACGTCGCGGCGCAGGCGATCCGCAGCGTCCAGACGTCGTTCTACTGGGTCCTGTTCGCGACGCAGCTCGTCCTGTACGGGATCGCGGCGCTCGCGCTGCGGCGGCTCGGCGGCGACCGCAGCTCCCGGGCGCGGATCCTCGGCGGCACCCGCGTGATCGCGCTGCTCGGCGGCGCGGCGACCGGCGCGTCGTTCCTCGCGGGGCTGCTGCCGTGGTGGCGGGCCGAGAACGCCACGGCCATCCTGATCTGCACGGTCCTCGGTTTCGCCGGGCTGCTGACGGGGGTGGCGCTGGCCGGTCCGTGGCGGCGGTCCGCGTTCGCGCCCGGGCTGGTGATCACGCTGGTGACGGCGGGCGTCCTGGCGCTGGACGTGATGACCGGGTCGAGCCTCCAGCTGAACACGCTGATGGGGTACACGGCGCTGGTCGCCGGACGGTTCTACGGCTTCGGCAACCAGGCGTTCTCGCTGTTCGCCGTCGCGTCGATCCTGACGGCGGCGTGGCTGACGGAGTATCCGCTGCGGGCGGGCCGCAAGACGCTCGCGCTCGGGATCGTCGCGGTGATCGGCGCGTTCGCGGTCGCGGTGGACGGCCTCCCGGCGTGGGGCAGCGATTTCGGCGGCGTGCTGGCGATGGTCCCGGCGTTCGCGGTGCTCGGCCTGATGGTGACGGGACGGCGCGTCTCGCCGCTGAAGCTCGCGCTGTTCTGCCTGGCCGGCGCGGTGCTGGTGCTGTTCATCTCGTACCTGAACTCCAGGAGCGCCAACCCGACGCACCTCGGCCGGTTCTGGCAGGACCTCGTGGACGGCGACGCGTGGGGCGTGGTCGTCCGGAAGTTCAACGCGATGCTGAACAGCCTCGGGTACTGGCCGTTCACGCTGCCGCTCGCCGCCGCGATCGGGTTCCTGTTCCTCGTCCTGGCGCGGCCGACGCGGTGGCGGGTGTCGCTGCTGCAGCGCGCGTACGAGCACAGCGTGACGATGCGTCCGGCGCTGCTGTGCGCGCTGACGGTCGGCGTGATCGGGATGCTGGTGAACGACTCGGGCGTGGTGATCCTGTCGGTGGCGTTCAGCCTGTCGACTCCGCTGATGCTCGCCGCGGGCGTCCGGTCGCTGGAGATCGACTTGTGGAACGAAGACTCTGAACCACCAGCGCGGTCAGAATCGCGAGCAGCGTCCACGGGACCACGGTCGGCCGAACGACGGTGAACAGCCAGGACAGGTCGTCGGGGAGCTTGATGCGGGCCGGGGCGCGGGCCGGGAGGTAGGCGAGGCTGAGGGCCGTGGTGTGGGCGAGGAGGATCCAGTCGACCCGCGTCCAGGGCAGCAGGGCCAGCACCGCCCAGCCGAAGCCGTCGTACCAGGGCAGCGCGTAGGGGGCGGCGAGGAGCCAGGCGAGGACGAACGCGGCCGCGACCCTGCGGTTCTCCGCGTCCCGTGAGAGCGGCTCCCCGGGCTTCGTGTCGTCGGTGGGCAGGACGCGGACGAGCATCGCGAACAGCGCGAGCCCGACCAGGACGGCGCCCGTCTTGATGATGGTGCGCTGCGAGCCGCGGCCGAGGAACTCGTCGACGAGATGCCACGGGGTGGCGAACGAGACCATGTCGCTCGCCTCCCGCACCTGGTCGAGGGCGTGCGGCCCGGCGAGCGCGTAGGAGATCGCGGTGACGGCCGCGGCGCCGCCGAACAGCGCGGCGAGGCCGCCGATCGAGCGCCAGCGGCGTTCCGTCCACGCCTCGCGGAGCAGCGTCCAGGCGGGGCCGCCGCCGACGAGCGCCGCCGGCACCTTGATCGCCGCCCCCGCGCCGGCGAGCATGCCCGCGCCGAGCGCCCGCACCCAGCCGGGACGCGCCTGTCCGCTGAAGACGGCGAGCGCGGCGACCATCGGCGCGATCGCGAGGACGTCGTTGTGCGCACCCGAGACCAGGTGGAACAGGACGAGCGGGTTGCACGTCCACAGCAGCGCGGTGCGGAGCCGCCGTTCCTCGGTCTTGGACGTCCGGTAGAGGATCAGTGCGGTGATCGCGAACGCGAGCGTGTTCACGACCGACAGGACGAACACGGTCAGCCGCACGGACCCGCTGCCGACCCACGCGGCGAACGCCTGCTCGCCGGTGGCGATCGGCCCGTACACCGACGGCGTCGTGCGCCATTCCTCGGGCGCCCCGGCGACGGGGTCCTTCGGCAGGTCGACGGCGCGGGTGGCGTACGGGTCGTGGCCGGTCGCCGCCATCCGCCCGTAGGAGGCGTAGTTGAGGTGGTCGGTGGACCCGACGGGCGGCATCGCCATGAACGCGACGGCGGCGAGCAGCCCGGCGATCACCAGCGGCCGCGCCCCGACCCGCCAGCCCCTCCGGACGGCGACGAAGCACATGCCGAGCCCGGCCGCGCCCGCGACGACGCCCGCGACGACGAGACCGATCACCAGGTACGGCGACGGGTCGACGTCAAGCGAGTAGGGCGGCTCGGCGGGCGGGCCGCCCAGCGCGGGCTGGAACACGGACGGGCCCAGCAGGGCGGTGGTGAGGAAGCACGCCAGGCTGAGCCCGATGCCGCCGAGCCCGATCCGGCCCAGCCCGATCCGGCCAGGCCCGCCCGTTCCGAGTCGGGTCACGGGCGGCTGCCGCGCAGGCCGTCCAGGCGTCGCGTCACCCGCCGGGTCACCGTGGTGGCCGCCGGGTCGCGGACGGCGAGCGCTCTGGCCACGTCCCGGAACTGCCGGGCGCGGTGCAGCTGGGCCCGCCAGTCGGTGCCGGTGGCGCGGTGCGCGAGCGGGACCTCGACCTCCGTGACGCGGAAACCCTGGCGGAGCAGGTCGATGGTGAGCGCGGTCTCGACGCCGAACCCGGCGGCGAGGGGCAGCGCGGCGTCGAACGCGGCGCGCGTCAGGCAGCGCTGCCCGTTGAGCGGCGCGGTGGCCTCCCAGCCGGTGGCGCGGCGGATCCCGTCGCGGGACAGCCGGACGACGAACCCGTGCCCGCCGAGCTTCACCGTGGTGGTGAACACGGCGATGGTCATGTCGGCGTCGCCGGCCAGGACGGGTTCGGCGAGGGGCGCGGCCTCCCGGGCGGTATCGGCGAGGTCGGCGTCGAGGAAGAGCAGGTGGCGGGGCCGGTCGCGGCCCTCGTCGAGCAGCCGGACGGCCTCGGCGCCGCTCTCCATCGCGGCGCCCTTGCCGCGGTTGCGGCTGTGCCGGACGACCCGCGCCCCGGCCTCGCGGGCGGCGCGCCCCGTCCCGTCGGAGGAGCCGTCGTCGACCACGACGACGAGGCCCGCGCCGGGGAGTTCGTGCGCGGCCTTGACGGTGGCCGCGATGCGGTCGGCTTCGTCCTTGGCCGGGATGATCACCGCTAGGTCCTGCATATCGGCGATCGTAGTCGGGGTCGGCGGTGCGGCGGGTGTCGCGGCGGGGAACGGTTCAACCCGTTACCCGCAGGCATGGCGGACGCCCCCCGGCGTTAACCGGAGGGACGATCGGCGGTCGGACGCTCGCTCGCCGGACGACTGGGCGGGGGTCAGGCCGGGCGGAGGAGCGGATCGGCGGGGTGAATTAGGCGGGATGGCGGGATAGGCGGGGTGCGTCGGAGGCGGGGCGGTTTCAGCCCGCGTCCATGGCGGGTGCGGCGTCGTTCACGGTGAAGACCGTGTCGAGCCCGGTGACCTGCAGGATGCGCCGGACGGCCGGGCGCGGGGCGGCGAGTTCGAGCGAGCCGCCCTGTTCCTTGAGCCGCTTCATTGCAGCGAGCAGCACGTTCATGCCGGTCGAGTCGCAGAACTCGACGCCGCTGAGGTCGACCACGATACGGTCGACCTGTTCGCGCAGGAGGCCCGCGAGGGCCGCCTGCAGCCTGGGCGCGGTGTAGAGGTCGAGTTCACCGGTCGCCGTGACGACGGCGTGACCCTCCTGAGACGCGGTCGAGACGTTTAGCTCCACGTCCGGCACACTATCTCGGGAACGGCCCGCGGACCAGACAGTTCGCCAAGTCCCCTGCGGGGCGGGCGTGTCGCCGCTCGGGCAGTCCCGTACGCTTTGAGAACTACGCACCGTGATATTGCGATTTCGCCATCGGTCCGGGCCGGAGCCCCGCTCTGGGCGAACTCGGCGGTTCCCATCTCGCGGAGCCCGGGAGTAGGAGAGGCTGGACGAGTGCAACGGCGTCAGGGGCACATGCGTGAGGGGGTGCGCCGCATGAAGGCGGATCCGAGGGAGACCCGGCTGCGCGAACGCCTGGAGACGATCCGGGCGCGTTCGGCGAAGTCCAGCTCGTGGCGTTCGTCCACCCAGTATCTGAGCCGGCTGGTGAACAAGGGCGGCTTCGTCCCCATCAAGACGCGCCTGTCCCGCGAGGACATCGCCTTCCTGTCCGGCGCCCGCGAAGAGGTCATCGCGTTCGCCGACCTCGGCGTCCGGCTGCTCGACCTGCACCGCCCGCAGGAGGCCGGCGGCATCACCAGCGATCCCGGCAGCCCGATCCGGCGGTGCCGCGCCTGCATGTCGCGGTGGCCCTGCCCGACGTTCCGCGCGATCGCGGAGACCCTCGACCAGTAGGCGCAACCCGACGGTCACTCTGTGTAGCAGAAATTGGGATCTGTTCACCGAGTGGCCGCGCGACCGTCATGCGGATGTCGTCCCGCCGGGTGAGGGGACCGGATGTCGTAGGGTCCCGCCCGCGTGGGGAGTGCTCGTGCGCGTCTATCTCGCTCTGTCCGCCCGCCGAGGCCGTGAACGGCTCGCGCCGCTGCTGTTCGAGGCCGCGCACCGCGCCGTGGGCGAGGCGTTCCCCGTCCCGGCGGACGCGGTGTCGTCCGCCTCCTGGACCGCGCCCGGCGGCGGCGCGGCGCTCCTCGGCTGGTCCAACGAGCCCGAGCACGAGCTGCTGCCCGGCATCCTCACCGGCAGGCCGGGCCGCGTCCTCGGGTACTGCGGCTACCTCACCGACCCCGAACACGACGCGGACGCCCTGCTCACCAAGGACGACCTCGGGGACGTCACCGCCGAGCTGGGCGGCGTCTTCTCCGCCTTCCGGGCCGACGACAACGGCGTCACCGCGGCGACCGCGATCGCCCGGGTCTGCCCCGTCTACCACGCCGAGACGCGGGGCGTCCGGATCGCCGGGTCCCGCGCGCTGCTCGTCCATCTGGTGGCGCGGGCGCTGGAGACGGGGCTGGCGGACCCGTCCGCCGACCTCGCGGTGGAGGCGCTGCACCCGATCGTCCGGCACGGGTTCTTCACCAACGACGACACCCCGTTCCGCGGCGTGACGGCCCTTCCGGCGGCGACCGTGTTCGAGGCCGTGCCGGGCGAGCCGACCGTGATCCGCCGGCTGCCGGCGCCGCGGACCGAGCCGGTGCCGCGCGAGGCGGCGGGCCGCGCGAGGGCCGTCCGGCCGCTCGCGGAGTCGCTCGTTGCCGCGGCAGAGCCGCTGGCGCGGCATCGCGAGGCGGTGTCGCTGGCGCTGTCCGGCGGGCGCGACAGCAGGCTGATGGCGGCGGCGCTGTCGGCGGCCGGGGTGCGGTTCAGCGCGTCCACCCACGGGTTCGCGGACGAACCGGACGTGATCCTCGGCCGCAGGGTCGCGGCGGCGCTCGGCGTCGAGCACCGCGTGAACCTGACGGTCCCGGAGCCGAGCCGCGACACCGTGGCCGTCCAGCATCCGCTCGGGCGGGCGCATCACGTCGTCCGCATGTGCGAGGGGATGAACTCGGCCTACGAGCAGGTGAACAGGTACCGCCCGTACAGCCTCGTGCCGCAGACGTCCGGGTCGGGCGGGGAGACGTTCCGCGGCGGCTTCCTGTACGACCAGGACGACATCAGCACCGACGGGCTGCTCGCCCGGGTCCGGCTGATCTTCCGCGCGGCGGAGCCGATCATGACGCCGGCGGCGAACGCGCTCGCCGCCGCCGAGCACGCCCGCTGGACCGACCGGGCGGAACGCGACGGCTTCGACGTCCTGGACAAGCTCTACCTCTTCTACCGGACGGGACGCTGGATCGTCGGGTCGCACAGCGCGGTGCTGATGAACTCGCCGTACTACCACCCGTTCTTCGACAACAGGGTCATCCGGGACGTGCTGGCCCTGCCGGCGTCGTGGCGGCGCAGCGAGGAGCCGTTCTTCTTACTGCTGCGGGAGCTGGCGCCGGCGCTCGTCCAGATCCCGCCGGAGGGCAAGCGGTGGCGCTTCGACCGGGAGCGGCGCCCGCTGCTCGCCGGCCGCCGCGCGTGGCGGACGCGCGCCGCCCTCCCCCCGCGCGGCCGCACGGCGTCGTTCAACTGGCGCCTGTCCCGCGACGAGGCGTTCCGCCGGCTGTTCACCGAACAGATCATGGACGGCCCCGCGACGCTGTTCGAGCTCGTCGACCGGAAGGCGATGGCGGACGTGCTGGCCGACACGACCGGCCGCCGGTGGTCGAAGCAGATCTGGCACGTGTACACGCTCAGCGTGCTGCTGTCGGGTGCGTGGCGCGGGCCCGCCCCGAAGCTGCCCCCGGTGGAGGTCCCGATCCCGGCCGCCTGACTCAGACAACGAGTGGGAGGCGGACCTCGAAGCGGCAGCCGGGGCCTTCGTTGGCGACGCCGATCTCGCCCGCGTGGGCCTCGACGATGCCGCGGGCGATGGCGAGCCCGAGCCCCGCGCCACCGCCCGGCGTCCGGGCAGCCTCGCCGCGGAAGGCGACGTCGAACACGCGCGGCAGGTCGTCCTCCGGGATGCCGCCGCAGGCGTCCGCCACCGTCACCCGGGCCACGTCGCCGCGCACCTCGCCGATGATCTCGACGGCGCCGTCGCTCGGCGTGTGCCTGATCGCGTTGACGACGAGGTTGCGGAGCGCGCGGCCCAGCTCGCCCGCGTCCACCTGGACGGGCAGGCCCTCCCGGACGTCGCCGTGCAACCGGACGCCCTTCGCGCGGGCCAGCGCCTCCGCGCCCGCGACCGCCTCGGCGACCAGGTCGGCCAGGCCGACGCGCTGCCGGGACAGGCGCAGCGCCCCGGCGTGGATGCGGGACAGCTCGAACAGGTCGTCCACCATCTCGGTGAGCCGCTCCACCTCGACGCGGATGCGCCCGTGGTACCGGTGGACGGTGTCGCGGTCGGCGACGACCTCGTCCTCCAGCGCCTCGGCCATCGCGCGCAGCCCGGCGAGCGGCGTGCGCAGGTCGTGGCTCACCCAGGCGACCAGCTCGCGGCGGCTGGTCTCCAGGGCCTGCTCCCGCTCGTGGGACGCGGCGAGACGGTCGTAGGCGGCCTCCAGCTCCCGCGACAGCTCGGCCAGCTCGGCGGGCAGACGCGCAGGCGGCCGCCGGAATCGGTCGGCGCGAACAGCCTCGACCAGCGTCCGGTTCGCGGCGACGAGGCGGCGTCCGAGCAGGACGGACACGCCCATCGCGACCAGCCCGGCGGACATCACCACCGCGAGGACGACCGAGCGGTCATGGTCGTTGATCAGCATCAGGAACGAGATCACGAGGATGCCGGAGACGGTCGCCAGCACGGTCGCCGCGCCCACCACGAGCAGCTGCGTCGCGACCGACCGGCCGCGCAGCGCGTACAGGGCGCCGAGCGCGACGGCCGCGACGACGAGCGCGGCGAGGGCGGCGTAGAAGACCACCAGGAGGAGATCCTCGAACGGGATCATTCGGCGTCCTCGGTGCGGTCCGCGGGCTCGTAGCGGTAGCCGACGCCCCAGACGGTGACGATGCGGCGGGGCGCGGTCGGATCGTCCTCGATCTTCTCGCGGAGCCGCCGGACGTGCACGGTGACGGTGGACGAGTCCCCGAACGTCCAGTCCCAGACCTGTTCGAGCAGCTGCTCGCGGGTGAACGCCTGCCGGGGATGGCGGAGCAGGAACGCCAGCAGGTCGAATTCGCGGGACGTCAGCGACAGGCGCTCGCCGCGCAGGCCCGCCTCGTGCGCGCTGACGTCCACGACCAGGTCGCCGTCACGCAGCGGCCCGGACGGCCCTGTCGGGACGAGCGACCCGCGCGCCCGCCGCAGCACCGACCGGACTCGCAGGGCCAGCTCGCGCGGGCTGAACGGCTTCGTGACGTAGTCGTCCGCGCCCGTCTCCAGGCCGACGAGCCGGTCGGTCTCCGCGCCCAGCGCCGTCAGCATCACGATCGGGACGGCGGACGTCTCGCGGAGCCGCCGGCACACCTCGAGGCCGTCCATCCCGGGCAGCATCAGGTCGAGGACGACGAGGTCCGGCGGATCGTCCAGGGACCTGGCCCTGCGCAGCGCGGCCGGGCCGTCCGCGACGCAGACCACGTCGTGCCCGTCGCGGGCCAGGTAGCGGGCGACGACCTCCGCCACCGTCGGGTCGTCGTCGACCACCAGGACGCGGCCGGCAGGGGACACGGAGTTCACAACCTCACGCTACGGCCATCGCGACCGTTCCAGCTCGCACGTCATCACCCTGTAAGGAACTGATCACGACACGCCTCCCCTACTTCGCATCACGGGACGATCGTCGCTTTAATGGCCCGATGGCCGCTCCCACCCGCACCGCCACCCCCGTCGGCGGGACCATCGCCCTGATCCTCCTCGGCGGCGCGGTCGCGACCGCCGTCGGCACGATCATGACGTTCGCCGCCGTCTACCAGACGGACGTGCTGGTGCACTTCCGGCACTCCACCGCCTACTACGCGCTGCAGTGCGTCGTCGTCGGCCTCTTCACGGCGGTCGGGCTCATGCTCACCCACCCGCGCGGCCCGGTCGTACCGATCGCCGCGGCGATCGCCGGGCTCGTCGCCCTGCTCGTCGGCATCCGGGCGGGAGTGCTCCTCTACACGTTCACTCATGGCGGGGCTTCGGGCGACTTCGTCATCGAGGTGCTGAAGCCGCGCTTCGACGCCTGGGACCTGCTTGCGCCGCTGGCGGCCGGGGCGGTCGGCGGGCTGCGGGTGCTGATGGTCGCGAGCAGCCTCGCGCCGCGCCGCCCGTCCGGCCAGCCCTTCGGCCAGAACTTCGGCCAGCCGCCAGGCCAGCCGTTCGGCCATGCACCGGGACAGCCCTTCGGCCATGCACCGGGACAGCCCTTCGGCCAAGCACCAGGCCAGCCCTTCGGCCAGCCTGGCGTCCCTGGGCAGCCGATGCCCGGCCAGCCGATGCAGCCTCCGCCGCCGTACCAGGCTCCGCCCGGCCCAGGTCAGGGTGCGCCCCCGGCCGGGCCTCAGGGTGGTGCTCCGCCGTACGGCGGGGGCTGAGCCGTCCAGGGTCGTCCCCAAGAGTGATGACCTTCGTGGGACGACCGCATACGGTTGGGGTCATGGGTAAGACGATCCTGACCGTCATCGGTGTCATCCTCGCGATATGGCTCGCGATGACCGCCATCGGCGCGATCCTGTCGATGCTGAAGTTCTTCTTCTTCATCGGCTTCGTCGCGGTCCTGGTGGTGCTCGCCGTCACCGCCGTGTCCAAGATGTCCAAAAGTCGTTAGCGGGCCCTTGCCGGGGCCTCGCCGATGACCGCATGATGCCGGGACAACCAGGCGGTCATCGGCGAAGGGACCTACCGTGCCGGGTCTGACGGAGACGCTGCGCGAGCGGGCACGCTCGCATCCGGGCCGTGTCGCCTACATCGCGGGCGACGCCGAGATCACCTACGGCGACTTCGACCGGCGCGCCGACCGGGTCGCGGCCGCGCTCGCCGCCGCCGGCGTCGGGTCCGGCGACCGGGTCGCGATCCTCGACAAGAACTCGCTCGAATACGTCGAGCAGCTCTTCGGCGCGCCTCGGATCGGCGCCGTCCAGGTCCCGGTGAACTACCGGCTGGCGCCGGACGAGGTCGCCTACATCGTCAACGACGCGCAGGCGAAGGTCTTCATCGTCGGCGCCGACTTCGTGCCCGTCCTGGACGCGATCGCCGAAAAACTGCAGCACACGACCCGCCTGCTGGTCATCGACGGTTCAGACCACCCGTACGAGGACTACGCCGCCTGGATCGACGCCGCGCCCGACGCCCCACCCGAGCCGGGCTACGTCACCGACACCGAGGACGTGTTCTGCCAGCTGTACTCGTCCGGCACCACGGGCCTGCCCAAGGGCGTGATGCTGACGCACGACAACTACTTCGCCGCGCTGACCGCGACCAACGACACGTGGAACGTCGACGAAACGTCCGTCCTCATGGTCGCGATGCCGATGTACCACGTGGCGGGCAACATGCTCACCATCTCCGCGATCTACAACGGCGTCCCCGGCGTGATCGCCCGCGAGCCCGACCCGACGCTGATCGCGCAGGGCATCGAGCGGAACCGGGTCACGCACATCTTCCTCGTCCCGGTCCTGCTGCAGTTCATGCCGCTGATCCCGGACGTCACCGCCTGCGACCTGTCCAGCCTCCGGCTCATGCTGTACGGCGCGTCGCCGATCAGCGAGGACGTGCTGCGCGGCGCGATGCGGATGCTGCCGGGCACCGACTTCATGCAGGTGTACGGGCTGACGGAGGTCACCGGCGCGATCGTGATGCTCCCCGCCGAGGACCACGACCCGGACGGCCCGAACGCGCACCGGCTGCGCAGCGCGGGCCTGCCCAACCCCACCTGCACCCTCAAGATCGTCGACCCGGCGACGCAGGAGGAGCTGCCCACGGGCGAGGTCGGCGAGATCCTGTGCCGGACGCCGCAGAACATGAAGGGCTACTGGCGCATGCCGGAGGCGACGGCCGCCGCGCTGTCCGGGGACAACTGGTTCCGGACGGGCGACGCAGGCTACCTCGACGAGGACGGCTACCTCTACATCCACGACCGGGTCAAGGACATGATCATCTCAGGGGGCGAGAACATCTACCCCGCCGAGGTCGAGAACGTCCTGATGGGCCATCCCGACATCAGCGACTGCGCGGTCATCGGCGTCCCGGACGCCAAGTGGGGCGAGACCCCCAAGGCGATCGTCGTCCTCACCTCCGAGGACGTCACCGACAAGGACATCATCGGTTACTGCCGCGATCGCCTCGCGCACTTCAAGTGCCCGACCACGGTCGAACGCCGCGACGCCATCCCCCGCAACCCCACGGGCAAGATCCTCAAGCGCGAACTCCGCGCCCCCTACTGGGAGGGCCAGGACCGCCAGGTCCACTGAGCGTCGCCAGCGGCCGGATCGCGGCGCGCCGGGGTCACAGCGTGGCCATGATGTGGGGATCGTGCGCGGCGCCCCCGCGAATGCGGTAAATGCCGGGTTGAATCTCGTCCGAGTTATCCGCGACCCTCTCCAGGAGGATGATCGGCCAGTGGGTCGCCTGGTCCCAGACGACCCCGATCAGCCAGTCCAGCCCCGGCCTTTGCACGCCCAGGCCGGTGAGGTCGGCCCCGGACGCGTCGATCGGAATCCTCTCCAAGGTCCGCCTGGTGTGATCGGCCTGGCGAGAGAGCAGTCCCAGCTCGATGCCGAGTATCTGGATGAATCCGTCCGCGCGGTAGCCGTCGCCGTCCAGCAGGCTCTTCCCCGCCATGCTGCGGACGCTCTCGATCCTCTTGGCCGTTTCGATGGTGTGATAGCCGATATCGGAGCCGTCAAGGTCGATCTCCCACATGGAGTTGACGTTCTTCGCCAGATGGACGGCGTAGTCGTAGGCCGAATTCAGTTTGTCGACCGCTTCCGAGACGATGAGGCGGGTGAACTCGGCGCCACTGGACGAACGCACCATGAGAGCGACGTCCTGATGGCTGAAATTGACGAGCTCGAAGATCAGGCTTGCGGTGGCACGAGCATGGATCAGCCTGCCCGCCAAACTGTCCGTGCCGGGTTTCGGCAGGACGAGCGAATGGTTGGGATCGCGCCCCCCGACAGCCTCGGGTGATTCACCGTCCATGCTGTCGGCCACGCCGAAAAGCGTTGCCAGCAGACGCATCGAGTCGCTGCTTTTCTGCAGGTGGCGAAGAATATCGGCGTTGGCGGCCGACAGCACGGCGTCCAGTTCCTCGTCGCCGTACTCGGCTCGCGCCTGCTCGAACCCGTCCTGGGTGGTCAACGGTCACCTCCTTCCTGGTCAAGCCCGAGCAGCGCCTTGAGTTTGCGACGGCCCTTTTTCCGCACGTCGCGGACACGCTGCTCGCCGACGCCCAGCTCCCGTGCGATCTGTGCGCTGGAGAAGCCGTCCATGTCCAGGCCGATGACGGTTCGGGTCTCGTCGTCCAGCCGGGCGAGTGCGGCGAGGACGGCCTGCGTCTGCGCGGCCAGCTCGTCCGGTCCGGGGCTGGTCATCGGGGCGTCGGGCACCTGGTCGACCGGCAGGGTACGGCGATCCTGGCCGCGATGGTGATTGATGGCCACCCGCTTGAGCCAGGCGGACGGATTCTCGATCCTGTGCCACCGGTTGCGGCGCACTTCCCGCCATCCTTGCGCGAAGGCATGCTGTGCGGCGTCCTCGGCGTCGCTCCTGCTCGCACCGTCCCGCACCACGGCTCGTACCACCGAAAGGTAATTCGCTTCCAGAAGTTCCAGGAATGCCTCTCGCGTCGCCGCGTCGATCGACTGGCTTGCGGAAATCTCCCCGGTGACCTGGATCGGCGGGGATTCGGACGCGGGGCCGACTTGCCGATTCTCGCCACTGTTCATCGGCACCCGCAGGAGATCACGACCGCCCGGACGCCTGAGACCGGGGCGATCGAACCGAACATCGCGACGAACTCCATGCGCTCCCCTGTCCTGGATCTCCGCGGTACGGGCATGCACAGATAGGAGTCTCCCGACCATGATCAACGGGAGGGGCGCGGTGAACTTTCTGTGACGGCCGCGGGCTACGGGAAGCGGATCACCGCTGACATGGGGCGGTGGTCGGACGCCTTCACCCGCTCGGCGGGGACGCTGCACGAAACGGCCGCGGATTTGGTGATGAAGAGGTAGTCGGTCTTCTCGACCGCGGCGCCCGTCCAGTCCTGGCGCGTCATGGCGCCCGCGCGGGACGGCCCGGACTGATCGCATTCCTCATACGCCCGATACAGCGGATCGAACGCCGGGCTCTCCGGCGCGGCGCCGAGATCGCCGCCGAAGAGCACGCGCCCCGTGCCCGCGAGAGCGGCGAAGGCGGTGGCCTGCTTGCGTCGCCCCGCGGCGTCCTCGGACGGGCCGAGCTGCGTCACGCAGACCCGGGTCGTCCAGGACGGGACCTCCCCGCACAAGGCCACAGGCGCCCGCCCGGCAGGCGCGGGAAGTTCGGTACGTTCCACCCCCGCAAGCGGAGCTTCGGTCCCGATCGCGACTCCCAGACGACCCTGCCCCTCCGCACACGACGCCCCCTTGGACGGCGCGGCGAATGCCCACGCCCACCCGGAAGCGGCCTTCTTGAAGGCGCGTACGTGGCCCTCGCAGACCTCCTGCAGCAGGACGGCGTTCGCCGCGACCTTCCGTCCGCCGACCTCGGTGGCCCGCATCCGCTGCGTGACCTGCGCGGACAGCGCGGCCGGATCGGCGCCGAGCGGGCAGCCCGGCTCCGCGCCGCCACAGACGTTCCAGGTCATCGCGTTGATCGTGACGGGTTCCGGCCGCGGCGCCGCGCCGTCGGCATGGGCGGCGGGCGCGGGAGCGCCGTCGCCCTGCAGGCCCTCGATGCTCGCGCCGGTCAGGGCCGCGGCGACGACCGCGGCGGCGGCGCAGATCGAAAGAAGGGGAATCAGGGCGCGGGGGGATCGCACACGTTCTCCAGGTGGGGGGTCAGCCGGGGACGATTCCGGAATCCCACCACAACAAGATCGCATCGCGCCAGCGATTCCCGCCAAGGGGTCCGGCGAGAAGTTCGCCGGACCCCCCAGGGGCCGCTAGTCGAGCAGGCCGATGACCGTGCCCGCGCCGACCGTCCGGTTGCCCTCGCGGATGGCGAAGCCGAGGCCCTCGGTCATCGCGACGGGCCTGCCCAGGTCGACGGCCATCTCGACCGAGTCGCCGGGCATCGCCATGCGGCCGTCGCCGCCGAGGTCGACGCCGCCGACCACGTCGGTCGTCCGGAAGTGGAACTGGGGCCGGTAGCCGTGGAAGAACGGCCTGCTCCGTCCGCCCTCGCCGGCCGTCAGGACCCGGACCTTCGCCCGGAACCGCAGGTGCGGCCGGATCGCGCCCGGCGCGCTGACGACCTGGCCGCGCCGGACCTGGTCCCGCCGGACGCCGCGCAGCAGCATGGCGGTGTTGTCGCCCGCCTCGGCGTGGTCCATCGACTGGCCGAAGGTCTCCAGCCCGGTCGCGACCGTCCGGAACGACTCCCCGAGCCCGACGACCTCGACCGCGTCGCCGACGCGCAGGAGCCCCTGCGCCACGACGCCGGTCACGACGGTGCCGCGCCCGGTGATCGTGAGGACGCTCTCGACCGGCATGAGGAACGGCCTGTCGAGCACCCTCTCCGGCACCGGCACGTACGCGTCGATCGCGTCGAGGAGGTCGCCGATCCGGGCCGTCCAGTACGGGTCGCCCTCCAGCGCCCGCAGCCCGGACACCCGGACGACGGGGATCTCGTCCCCGGGGAACCCGTACTCCGACAGCAGCTCCCTGACCTCCAGCTCGACGAGGTCGAGCAGCTCGGCGTCCTCGACCATGTCGGCCTTGTTGAGCGCGACGACCACGTGCCGGACCCCGACCTGCCTGGCCAGGACGATGTGCTCCCGCGTCTGCGGCATCGCCCCGTCCTGCGCGGACACGACGAGCACGGCCCCGTCCACCTGCGCCGCCCCCGTGATCATGTTCTTCACGTAGTCGGCGTGCCCAGGAAGATCGACATGGGCGTAGTGCCTGGTCGCGGTGGTGTAGTGGACGTGCGCGATGTTGATCGTGATGCCGCGGTCGCGCTCCTCCGGGGCGCGGTCGATCCGGTCGAACGGCACGGCGGACGCCATCCCGCGCTCGGCGAGCACCTTCGTGATCGCCGCGGTCAGGGTCGTCTTGCCGTGGTCGACGTGCCCGATCGTGCCGATGTTCACGTGCGGCTTGTCGCGCTCGTACAGCTGCTTGGCCATTGTCCTGTCCTCACTGGTGGATCCGGTGAGAACCCGCTTGGGCCACCCCCCTCCGCTGGTTCTCCGGAGGGTGGGACGGAGAGGGGTCAGCGTCGCAGGCCGTCGACGGCTGCCGAGAAGGCAGCCGGCACCGCGCTCAGCAGGCCGAAGGCCGCGAGCGTCGAGGTGCCGGCTGCGAGGAACATGCTCGAAGGCTACGAGCCGGATTTCGCCACGTCGACAGGTTTTCCACCTGCGGGAACCCGGAGCAGAAGCCACCCCACGACGGCCCCGGCGAACTGGAACCCCGCTATCGCCAGCACCAGCCCGATCGGCCCGATCGCATCGGCGGACGCGGCGGTCAGCGCGGCCCCGACCGCCGAGGCCGCGATCTTGAGGCTGCCCGCCGTCGTGTTGACCTGGCCGAGCCGTCCGGGCGGCGCCTCCCGCTGCCGGAGCATCAGCGTCGCCGCGAACACCGGCCCCTCGCTGATGCCCGCGGCGACGAAGGCGGCCGTCGCCCATGCCAGCGACGGCGTGACGGCGAGGGCGGCGAGCGAGGCCCCGAACGCGACGAGCCCGGCGAGCATGACCGGCTCCGCGTGCCGGGGCGTCAGCCAGCGGCTGGACGCCAGCGACCCGATCAGCGAGCCGACCGCCATCGCGACGAGCAGCCGTCCGCCCGCGCTCGGGGCGGCGCCGATGTGCTCGGCGAGCAGCACCGCCGTCACCGCGACCCCGCCGAACCCCGTCCACGCGAGCGTCGTCGCCGCCGTGAGCGCGCGCAGCACACGTCCCCGGACCAGCACCACCAACCCGCCCGTGAGCATCGAGGACCACCCGCCCACCTCCGCCTTCCCATCGGCAGGCGGCCCGGTGAAGGGCAACAGCGGAAGCGTCAACAACCCCAGAACACCAGCGACCACAATGGCGACCCCGGCAAACTGCCCACCCGCCAAGGCAGCGAGCCCAGCAGCCAGACCAGGCCCCGCGATGGCCGCCAGGTTGTAGCTGGACGCCTCAAGCCCATAAGCCCGCGAAAGCCGCCCCGGCGGGACGAACCGCGGCAGCAAACTGGTAAGCGCCACCACCACCGGCTCAGTGCAGCCGATCACCGCCGCGACAAGCAGCGCAAGCACGAGCGGCGACCGCCCCGCCATCGCGAGCAGCAGCGCCGTAGCGACGGCATACCCGGCGGCAAGGGCGACGGCGACACCGCGCGGCCGGGCCACCCTGTCCACGACGATCCCGAGCAACGGCCCGCTCAGCACGTACGGCAGCGTCATCGCGGTCTGCAGATAACCGGCGCTGGCGGCGTCCCCCGTCCGGGCCTGGACGGTCAGGACCAGCGCCGTCGCGACCCCCTCGGCCGACACCCGCAGCAACGTCGCCGACGTGAGGTGCAGCGGCAGCGCCGCCGATCTGCCGATCACCTTCCGCATGGTGGCACAGCGGAGGGACAGAAGATCCGGCCGCCTAAACTGCAGAGTGTGACGGCAGCGAAGACGGCGCATGAGCATCGGGTCACCAGCGAGGTCGGACGGCTGCGGACCGTCCTCCTGCATCGTCCCGGCGCGGAACTGAAGCGGCTCACCCCGCGCAACAGCGACAAGCTGCTGTTCGACGCGATCCCGTGGGTGGGCCGGGCCCAAGAAGAGCACGACGCGTTCGCCGAGGCCCTCCGCTCACGCGGCGTCGAGGTCCTCTACGTCACAGAGCTCCTCCAGGACGCCCTGGAATACGAGGCCGCCCGCGAGCAGGCCATCGCGGACGCCATCGTCGACCTCCGCCTGGGCGACCAGCTCCGCCGCGTCGTCGAGGAGTACCTGCGCGACCTCGACCCCGAGAACCTCGCGCACACCCTGATCGCGGGCCTGGCACACGAGGAGCTGAAGGCGGGCCACGGCCTCGTCTACCGGCTGATGAACCGCCTGGACTTCATCGTCGACCCGCTCCCCGGCCTGCTGTTCACCCGCGACAACAGCACCTGGATCAGCGACCAGGTGGCCGTGACGAGCCTCGCGATGGAGGCCCGCCGCCGCGAATCCGCCCTGACGGGCCTCGTCTACGCCCACCACCCACGCTTCGCAGACGTAGACCCGGTCTACACCCCGAACCTCGAACACCTAGAAGGCGGAGACGTCCTCCTCCTGACCCCAGGCGTGATCGCCGTAGGAACCGGCGAACGAACAACCCCCGCAGGCGTAGAACGCCTGGCCCGCCAGGTCATAGGAGCCGGACTGGCACACACCGTCCTGGCCGTCCCCATAGCGCAGGAACGCGCCACCATGCACCTGGACACCGTCTGCACGATGGTCGACGTGGACACCGTCGTCATGTACCCCCCGGTCGCCCATTCCCTGACCGCCCACACGGTCACCCTCAACAACGGCGACCTCCACGTGAGCGAACCGCGCCCCTTCCTAGAAGCAGCCGCCGAAGCAATGGGCCTGGACCGCCTCAAGGTGATCGACACCGGCCTGGACCCGGTCACCGCAGAACGCGAACAGTGGGACGACGGCAACAACACCCTCGCCGTAGCCCCACGCCTATGCGTCGCCTACGAACGCAACATCGAAACGAACGCCCAACTGGAGGCGTCCGGCATAGAGGTCATAAGGATCACCGGCAGCGAACTGGGCACCGGCCGAGGCGGCCCCCGCTGCATGTCCTGCCCAATCCTCAGAGACGACCCAGCCAAATAGACGAAGTCCGAACGAGCGCGCCAAGCGCAACCAGCGGACGCACCCACCCCAGCCACCACCGCAACTAAACAACAACCTCAACGCCTGCGATCGCGTCCGAAGGCAGGTTCGAGCTTGCGAGAACCTGATCGCGCAGCGAGCCGCCAGGCGAGTCGGAGCGATGCAGCGATCGCGCCGCGTTTCTCGACGATGGAGGCCCGCCAGGGCCGAAGGAGGAGAGAAATGCAATAAAAACGTATACAGCTCGGGCGGTGTCGACGGGGGCACGACAACGCCCGAGCTTGGGAGGGACACTACAAGGTCGGCGGGAGATTCTCTAGGTGGGGTTCGTGTTAGGCCGGATATGCCCTGCTCGCAGCGGTCCCGTTTCGTCTTCCGTCGCGCAGATCGTCCGGTTCGTCCGTGAGGTCGGGGAAGTCGGCGAGATCGGGGACGACGGTGTGCGCCCCGGCGGGGGCGGCCTGCCCGTTCTTCCCGCTGGGCGACTTCGGGGCCCGCAGGACGGCCCAGACCGTGGTGGAGCCGTCCTCGTGGCGGACGCCCCAGCCTTCGGAGAGGGCCTCGACGATGCCGAGCCCGCGCCCGCCGAGCGAGGAGAGGGTACCGGGGCCGCGGCGCGGCTCGGTCATGGCGCCGCCGTCGCTGACCTCCAGTTCGAGGACGTCGCCGCGGCGCAGCCAGCAGACCCTGACCTGGCCGGACGGCAGCGGGCGGGCATGGCGGAGGGCGTTGCTGAGAAGCTCGCTGACGATGACGCTGGCGTCGTCCACGACGGACTCGTAGACGCCCGAGTCGACCAGCTCCGAGCTGAGGCGCCTCCGGGCGACCGCGACGCTGGACGGTGCGTGTGGGAGCAGTACGACGCTCGACGCCCTCACCTCCCCGTGGTTTCGTGAGCTCGGATGAGTCCCGTCACCGCTCTTCCAGTACGACCGAAATGCCCTGATGGCCAGGACCGGAAACCCGAACGGTTCATTCGCCACCTGCACAACGAGTCACCGGCCATCCGGTCACGGTGATCACCCCCGCATCGGAATCCCGTCACGAACGGCAACCATCCAAGGATCTATCCAGCCAACGGCGGATTTACTCCTCCGGCGCTCGTTTCGTCCGTCACACCCGGCGGACGCCGCACTTTCCCGCAGGAGAGCGGCCGCGACGACCGTCGAGACCACATGAATGCCCTGGTCACGGCCGTCTTATCGTGGCGCGACGGTTCGGGTTTGGTTACGCTGAGTAGTCACAGGACGGCCCGTCCGGTCACTGACGGGAGACGTTGACGCCAGGGCGCTGCGGCCGGTCAGGGCGCGGCCCGGAGGACGAGCCGCATGCACGTTCCGTCACCGGCATGCGCGCCACCTGCGGGTCCATGGCCCTCTGTCTCGTGCAGAAGAACGTTCGGACGGTGTACCGAACCGTCCGATCGGAGGGTCTCGTCCCGCCGGGCCGGGCCTATGTGAGATCCCTCACTTTTACGGCGCCGGGCCGGATGCGCGGAGATCGTTCCGCCCTGCTCCTCCGTGAGGCGTTTGACGATGTACAGGCCGAGCCCGATGCCGCCGAACCGCCGCCGGTCCCCGGCGTCGCCCTGGACGAACCGCTCGAAGATCCGCTCATGGTCGCCGGCCGGGATGCCGACGCCCTCGTCCTCCACGGTCACCACGATGCCGGCGCCCTCGCGGACGGCCCGGACGCTGACCGTCCCGCCGTCCGGGGAGTACTTGAACGCGTTCTCCAGCAGCTGCCCGAGGATGATGTCGGTCGCCATCGCGTCCCCGCGGCAGGACGGCAGGCCGGGTTCGATCTCCAGCTCGACCCGGTGCAGCGACGACAGCGACCGGAACCCGGCGACCACGCCCTCCAGCACCCGCGTCAGGTCGAACGACTCGATCGTCACGGTCAGCTCGTCGGCGCCCGCGCGGGAGCCGAGCAGCAGGTGCTCGACGAGCCGGCCGAGCGACTGGGCGCGTTCGGCGATGATGGCGACGGCGTCGCGGCGGTCGCCGTCCGACAGCTCGTCCCACCGGTTGACCAGCGTGGACGCGAACCCCTGCACGACCGTGATCGGGGTGCGCAGCTCGTGGCTGGTGGTGGCGAGGAACAGGTCCTTGGCCTCCTCCAGCGCCTTCGCCTCCGACACGTCGCGGAAGTCGACGACCAGCTCGCCGGTCTCCTCGATCTCGGCGGCGAGCACGTTCAGCCACGTCCCGGACTCCAGCCGGAACGTCAGCATCTCGCCGAGCGCGGGCATGCCGAACGGCAGCGGCCGTCCGATCGCGTCCTCCGGCGGGATGCCGGTGAGCGCGTGCGCGGCGGGGTTCCACTGCCGGACGACGAGATCGTGGTCGAGTACGGCGATCCCGTCCGCGCTGGAGTCGATCACGGCGCGCTCGTGCGCCCGCTGCCGGACGACCTCCGCGTACGCGACGGCGTTGCCGACCGCGACGCCCGCATGCCCGGCGAGAAGCTCCAGCAGCTCGAGCTCGGTGTGCCCGACCTTGTGGCCGGAGAACAGGGCGTACAGCGCGCCGTACGGGCGGTTCTGCAGGTACGACAGGCCGAGCGCGATCGTGTGCAGCCCGGACAGCTCGGACCAGATCAGGTCGCCGAGACGCTGCTCGCCCGTCGCGAGCTTGACCGTCTTGCCCGACCGCAGCAGCTCCCCGACCAGGCTCGTCTTCAGGTCGGCGGACGTGCCGCGCATGTGCTCCGGCAGCCCGGACATGTTCACCAGCCGCAGCCGGTCGCCCTCGATCCGCACGAAGCCGCCCGCGTCCGCGCCGGTCAGCTCGATCAGCGCGGCGGTGATCCGGTCGAGGACGACGGCGAGGTCCAGCTCGGCGTTCAGGTCGGCGACGATGTCGTTCAGCCGGCGGACGAGCCGGGCCCGCTCGGTCATGTGGTGCTGGACGATCTCGTCCTCGTCCACCGGGTGGTACACGCCGACCCAGCCGAGCGGGGTTCCGGACGGGTCCTTCAGCAGGCTCGTGTCGATCCGGACGTCGATGAGGCGGCCGTTGCGGTGGAACCGGCGGGTCGCGATCGAGATCTGCCCGCCGTCCCCATCGCCCTCGGCGTCGGCGCGGCGGGTGACGAGCCGTTCCTGGACGGCGTTGTGCTCGGCCTTCAGCTCGTGCGGGACGATCGGCGGCACCCGTCCGACCATCTCCTCGGCCGTCCAGCCGAACATGCGCTCGGCGGCCGGGTTCCAGACGGTGACCCGGTGCCGCTGGTCCACGGCCACGATCGCGTCGGCGGCGCTCTCGATGACGGCCCGCGCGATCGGGTCATGGACGTGGTGGTGCACGCCTGTCATCGTGCCACCGGTCTCCGGCGCCGCGCCGGGTAACTTACGCCGAAACTTTCTACTGGAACCCCGCCTGAACAGGAACCTTACTTTTTCGTAAGCCTGCCGATGAGGAGCGCGGCGGCCCCGGCGACCAGGAACGACAGCAGCGAGGCGCTCATCCAGCTCTGCGGGCCGAAGTGCAGCACGTCCTGGACGTCCTGCCAGAAGCCCGCCCATCTGCCGACGGTGCCGGGGTTGATGAGCTGGTAGACGACGAACCCGGCCGCCCAGGCGGCGATCATGCCCCAGCGGGACGGCGCCGTCCTGGACACGTCCCAGCCGTGTCCCCGGCGGCGGCGTCCAAGGAAGAAGTCAGCGGCCAGGACGCCGAGCATGGGCACGAACACCGATCCGATCAGTGACAGGAATCCGGCGTAGTCGCCGATGTCCAGCACCAGCGCGAGCACCGTGACGATCACGCCGAGCGCGACGCTCAGCACGCGCCGGTCGGCGCGCGGGACGAGGTTCTGGATCGACACGGCCGTGGAGTAGGTGTCGGCGAACGACTGGTCCGCCTCGCGCAGCACGAACACCGCGAAGAACACGACGCCGAGCGTGACGCCTAGGAACGGGTCGAAGACCTTCGACGAGTCGCCCGCCACCAGCGCCAGCGCGAGCAGGCCGAGGACGTACGCGACGATCTGCGTGACCGAGTATCCGGCGGCGGCCGCGCCGAACGCGGCCTTTTCCGTCCGGGAGTGCCGGGTGTAGTCGGCGGCGACCGGCACCCAGGAGATCGACACCGCGAGCGCCGCGTCCGCCCCGATCCAGAAGCCGCCCCACGATCCCTGCGTCAGGTCGGGCAGCGGCTCGCGGAGCAGCTGGACGTAGAAGTAGACCAGCGCGATCGCCACCGCGACCGTGACGTAGCGGCGCAGGATCCGCACGGAGCCGAGCGGCCAGATGGTCAGGACCGTGGTGAGGGCCCCGGCGGCGACCACGTAGCCCCAGCGCGGCACGCCGTCCCACAGCTCGCGCGCCGCGTCCGCGATGACGATCAGCTCGAACGTCCCCCAGCCGATGAGCTGCGCGACGTTCAGCACGGTCGGCGCGTACGACAGCCGCGCGCCGAACAGGCCGCGGAGCAGCACCATCGCGGGCTGGCCGGTACGGGCGCCGGGCACCGCGGCGAGGCCCAGCATCAGCCCGCCCAGGATCGTTCCAACGGCCATCGCCGCGATGCCCGCCATGATCGACAGGGTGGGCCGGCCGTCGGCGTCCGGTGCCAGGACCGTGTAGGCGCCGGAGAAGGCCAGCAGGCTGACCCCGAGGTTCGCCCAGAAGGCGCTCTGGTCCCAGAAGCCGAGCACCCTGGGCGCGGGCTCGTCGAGCGTGAACGGTGCTTCGCTTTTAGGACGCGCCGAACCGGCACGCGCATCAACCTCGGACGCCACGGGACAACACACTCCCTACGCCGGCATTACCCGGACAGGTTCATGCGGTCGGCGGCGCCTCTAAGGCCGCCCTCTCAGCCCGGCTTGCACGCGTCCGGCTTGCGCCGGTTCCGGTGCGGCCCGAGCTCCCGCGGTCATCGGTCGGGCCCGATCGTACAACCGCCCGACTTCCCCCAAAAGGGCACAGATCACTAAAAGGGCGTGGATCGCCCCGGAGTCAGCCGATCATGCGCGGCCCCGTCCCGGCCACTTATGGCCGGGCCGCTTCAGGCCACGTACGGGGCCCCGTCGCCGCCGCCCTCCATCGGACGGCCCGCCTCGACCCAGCCCTTCATCCCGCCGTCGACGTTCCTGGCCAGCCAGCCCGCCTGGTTGAGCGCCACCGTCACCTGCGCGGACCGCGCCCCGGACCGGCAGATCACGTAGACCTCCCGGTCCCGGGGGACCTCGCCGGCACGATCGCCCAGCTGGCCCATGGGGATGTGGACCGCAGCCGGGGCGTGGCCCGCGTCCCACTCGTCCTGTTCCCGGACGTCCAGCAGGTAGCCGTCCTGCGGTACGTCAGCGGCTCCCACCGCCGGCACGTCGTCCCCGAAATTCATCACACCCCCATGGAACCGCGCGAAGCCCCCCTGCGTCGAATCACGCATGCGGTATCGGACGCTCCTTTTCGCGTCGCCCGGGCTGGCCATGGTGCTGTCCCTGGCCGCCTGCGGCGACGAACAAGCCAAGGGGACCCCCGCCGACAAGCCTTCGGGCACGACGTCCGTGCAGCCCTCCGGCACGCCGGCGGACACCCTCACCATCAACGTCAAGGCCTCCAAGGAGGCCCCCGCCAAGACCTGGACCCTGAACTGCGAGCCGCCGGGCGGCGACCATCCCAAGGTCGCCGACGCCTGCGCGGCCCTCGCCAAGGCCAAGGACCCCTTCAAACCCGTCCCCAAGGAACAGCAGTGCACCCTGATCTACGGCGGTCCCGAGATCGCCACGGTCAAGGGCACCTGGCAGGGCAAGGAGATCGACGCCCAGTTCTCGCGTGACGACGGCTGCCAGCTGCACCGCTGGGAGCAGGTCGGCCCGCTCTTCGGCCCCGTGCCGAAGGTCCGCTGAACGAGCCATCCCCGTTCCGGCTCCGTCCAGAAAGCCACGACCACCCATCGGCCCCGCCCGGTCATCCGGGCGGGGCCTGTTTCACTTCAGGAGGCGGGACATCCGGCGGTCGGCGAGGGGCTTTCCGCCCGTCTGGCAGGTCGGGCAGTACTGGAGGGACGAGTCCGCGAAGGAGACCTCGCGGACCGTGTCGCCGCAGACGGGGCATTTCTGGCCGGTCTTGCCGTGGACGCGCAGGCCGGTCTTCTTCTCGCCCTTGAGGTCCTGGGCCTCCAGCCCGCGCGAACGCTCCACGGCGTCGCGCAGGGTGGTGACGATGGCGTCGTGCAAGGTCGCGACGTCGTCCTCGGTCAGCGAGGCGGCGATCTTGAACGGGGACATCTTCGCGACGTGCAGCACCTCGTCGGAGTAGGCGTTGCCGATCCCGGCGATCACCTTCTGGTCGCGCAGCAGGCCCTTGATCTGGGTGCGCTTGCCGTCGAGGATCGCGCCGAGCGCCGCCGGGGTGAACGCGTCGTCCAGCGGGTCGGGGCCGAGCGAGGCGACGCCGGGGACGTCCGAGGGGTCGCGGACGACATACACCGCGAGGCCCTTCTTCGTCCCGGCCTCCGTCAGGTCGAAGCCGGAGCCCTCGTCCAGGTGGACGCGCATGGCCAGCGGGTTCTTGCCGCCCGGCCGGACGGGCCTGGCCGGGATCTCGTCGCGCCAGCGCAGCCACCCGGCCCGCGCCAGATGGATCACCAGGTGCAGGCCGTCCACGTCGAGGTCGAGGAACTTGCCGTGCCTGGCCGCGCCGGTGACGGCGAGCCCGCCGAGCGAAGTGACCGGCGGGTCGTACGTCTTCAGCGCGGAGATGGCGAGAACGTCCACGCGCGCGATGACGTGTCCGACGACGCGCTCCCGCAGGAACCCCGCCAGCGCCTCCACCTCAGGAAGTTCGGGCATGGCTTCAGTATCGGCGACGAGGGGCGATGTCCGTGTCCACAGGGCTGTGGAAGCCTGTGGAAAAGCTTGTGCACAACTCCGGACGCGGCGGGACGCGGGGCGTTTACAAGGTCAATACCTCAATGAATCCCCACAAACCTCCGGACGGGGAGGAGGACGGCCCGTCACCGAGGGTGTGGATAACTTCCGCGTAACAACCCGCCGGTAACCGCCCCGAGCAGCCCAAGACCCGACTCGGCGGGCATGTGACCGGGGTCACGAAATAACCCCTAGGGGGTACGGGTTGCCACGGGTGAGCCGTTATGGCAGCATGAGGGCCGCGAGATACCCCCCAGGGGTAAATATCCGAGGGAGTCGCCAGATGAGCACCGCCACCTACACCGTCACCGGAATGACCTGCGGCCACTGCGTCAGCTCGGTCACCGAGGAGGTCGAGCAGATCACCGGGGTGACCGGCGTCGAGGTCGACCTGCCGACCGGCCGGGTCACCGTGACGAGCGACGCGCCGATCGACGACGCCCTGGTCAAGGACGCCGTCGAAGAGGCCGGTTACGAACTGAAGCCATGACCGGCGCGCACCCCGCAGGGGCGGGGTGCGCCCCCTGAACACCGTGCCCCCCGGGCACCGGGTTGGAGTGATCGGGATGAACAGCGCTATCAAGCTGGGAGCCTACGCCGCCGGGCTGGCGGTCGTCTTCGGCGGCGCCGCCGGCGTCGGCAAGGTCGTCGGACCGGTGGGCGCCTCGGCCGAGACGGCGTCCCACGGCGGAGGCCACGGCGGCAGCGGCAGCGGCGGAGGTCACGGCGGCGGAGGCGGTGCGGCGGCGGCGCTCCCGCCCGGCGGCCTCCAGGTCTCCGAGGACGGCTACACGCTCGTCCCGCGCAAGACGACGCTGGCCCCCGGCAAGCGGACCGACTTCCGGTTCACCATCAACGGCCCCGACGGCAAGCCCGTGACCGGGTTCAAGCCCCTGCACGGCAAGCGGCTGCACCTGATCGTCGCGAGCCGCGACCTGTCGGGCTTCCAGCACCTGCACCCGTCCGAGGCGGGCGGCGGCGTCTGGACGGTCTCGCTCACGATCCCGAAGTCCGGCGTGTACCGGTTCTTCACCGACGTCCAGCCGGACGGCGCGAAGCGGCAGCTCACGCTCGGCACCGACGTGTTCGTCCAGGGCGACCTGCGGACGGCACCGCTGCCGAAGCCCGACCGGGTCGCGAAGGTGGACGGCTACGAGGTGACGCTGTCCGGCGGCCTCACTCCCGGCAAGTCCTCCGAACTCACCCTCTCGGTGAGCAAGGACGGCAAGCCGGTCACGGACCTGCAGCCGTACCTGGAGGCGTACGGCCACCTGGTCGCGCTGCGCCAGGGCGACCTCGCCTACCTGCACGTCCACCCGGACGGGGAGCCGGGCGACGGCGAGACGAAGCCGGGCCCCGGCATCACGTTCTTCGCCGAGGCCCCCAGCACCGGCGCCTACCGTCTCTACCTGGACTTCAAGCACGGCGGCAAGGTCCGGACGGCCGAGTTCACCGTCCACGCGGGGAACGCGCAGGTGCCCGCCCAGGAGAACGGGGGCGGCCACGATGACACGCCC
This sequence comes from Actinomadura sp. KC06, assembly GCF_004348735.1. Lineage (GTDB taxonomy): Bacteria > Actinomycetota > Actinomycetes > Streptosporangiales > Streptosporangiaceae > Spirillospora. Next base: position 15,069 of record NZ_SMKT01000045.1, on the reverse strand, counting down.
CACACCCACTGACCCGTCCCGAACGACCGACGCAGAGCGCAGGGAGGAGCGACGATGAGCACGGACACCGCGTCCAGGCGGATCGAGCTGGCGATCGGCGGGATGACGTGCGCGTCGTGCGCCAACCGCATCGAGCGGAAGCTCAACAAGCTGGAAGGCGTGACCGCGACGGTCAACTACGCCACCGAGAAGGCCAAGGTCGAATACGCCGAAGGGGTGTCCCCGGACGAGCTGATCGCCACGGTCGCGAAGGCCGGCTACAGCGCGGAGGTCCCGGCCCCGCCGAAGCCCGAGCAGGGCGCCGGCGGGGAGGCGCGGGAGCCGGACGACGGCCTCCGGGCCCTGCGGCAGCGGCTGCTCACCGCGGTCGTCCTGTCGGTCCCGGTGATCGCGATGGCGATGATCCCGGCGCTGCAGTTCGAGGCGTGGCAGTGGCTGTCGCTGACGCTGGCGGCCCCGGTCGTCGTGTACGCGGGATGGCCGTTCCACAAGGCCGCCTCCACCAACCTGCGGCACGGCGCGGCCACGATGGACACGCTGATCTCGCTCGGCACGCTGGCCGCGTTCGCCTGGTCGCTGTGGGCGCTGTTCTTCGGCACCGCGGGTGAGCTGGGCGTCAAGCACGGGTTCGAGTTCTCGATGACCCGGTCGGACGGGTCGATGAACATCTACCTCGAGGCCGCGTCCGGCGTGATCATGTTCATCCTGGCCGGGCGCTACTTCGAGACGCGCTCCAAGCGCCGTGCCGGGGCCGCCCTCCGCGCGCTGCTCGAACTGGGCGCGAAGGAGGTCTCGGTCGTCCGGGACGGGCGCGAGGAGCGGGTGCCGGTCGACCGGCTGACCGTGGGGGACGTGTTCGTCGTCCGTCCCGGCGAGAAGATCGCCACGGACGGGACGGTCGAGGAGGGCTCGTCCGCGGTGGACGCGTCCATGCTGACCGGCGAGTCGGTCCCGGTGGAGGTCGGTCCGGGCGACACCGTCGTCGGCGCGACCGTGAACGCGGGCGGGCGGCTGCTCGTCCGGGCGACGCGGATCGGGTCGGACACCCAGCTCGCGCAGATGGCGCGGCTCGTGGAGGACGCGCAGACCGGGAAGGCGCAGGCCCAGCGGCTCGCCGACCGGATCTCCGGCGTGTTCGTCCCGGTCGTGATCGCGCTGGCGCTCGGCACGCTCGGCTTCTGGATCGGCACCGGCGAGCCCATCGCCGGGGCGTTCACCGCCGCGGTCGCCGTGCTGATCATCGCCTGCCCGTGCGCGCTCGGCCTCGCCACCCCGACCGCCCTCATGGTCGGGACGGGACGCGGCGCGCAGCTCGGCATCCTGATCAAGGGCCCGGAGGTGCTGGAGTCCACCCGGAAGATCGACACGATCGTCCTGGACAAGACGGGCACCGTCACCACCGGGCGGATGGCGCTGGTCGACGTCGTCACCGCCGACGGTGTCGATGAGGCGGACGTCCTGCGGCTGGCGGGGGCGCTGGAGAACGCGTCCGAGCACCCCATCGCCCAGGCGATCGCCAAGGGCGCGGTGGAGCGCGTCGGGGACCTCGGCGCGGTCGAGGACTTCGCGAACGTCGAGGGCCTGGGCGTCCAGGGAATCGTGGACGGCCACGGCGTGCTCGCGGGCCGTCCGCAGCTCCTCGCCGAATGGTCGCAGCACCTCACGCCCGAGCTCGAACGGGCCATGGCGGACGCGCAGGCGCTCGGCCACACGGCCGTCGCGGTGGGCTGGGACGGCGAGGCCCGCGCGGTCATCACCGTCGCGGACCAGGTCAAGCCGACCTCGCGGGAGGCGGTCGACCGGCTGCGGGCGCTCGGGCTGCGTCCCGTCCTGCTGACGGGCGACAACGAGACGGTGGCCCGCACGGTCGCGGACGCGGTCGGGATCGACGAGGTCATCGCCGAAGTCCTGCCGCAGGACAAGGTGGACGTCGTCAAGCGCCTCCAGTCCGAGGGCCGGACGGTCGCGATGGTCGGGGACGGCGTCAACGACGCCGCCGCGCTCGCGCAGGCCGACCTGGGCCTCGCGATGGGCACCGGGACGGACGTGGCGATCGAGGCGTCCGACCTGACCCTCGTCCGCGGGGACCTGCGGGCGGCGGCCGACGCGATCCGGCTGTCTCGCCGGACGCTCGGCACGATCAAGGGCAACCTGTTCTGGGCGTTCGCCTACAACGTGATGGCGCTGCCGCTGGCGGCGGCAGGGCTGCTGGTCCCGATGATCGCGGGCGGCGCGATGGCGTTCTCGTCGGTCTTCGTGGTCAGCAACAGCCTCCGCCTGCGCCGCTTCAAGGCGCTCTGAGCGCTAGCGTCCTTCGTCCGTGTGATCTCCACCGGAGATCACACGGACGTTGCTCGTCGCGTCGGTGCCTGCCGCCTGGGCGAAGACCGGGTCGATCCGCCCGGCCCGCCGGACCCGCCGCCAGGCCCACACGTAGAAGACGACCGTGAGGACGAGGAGCAGCGGCGCGAACCCGATCGGATGATCGGTGAGCGACCCGGCGTAGGCGTCCCCTCCGGGTCCGAGCCGGACCTCCACGTCCCGGCCGACGTCCCCGTGGTCGACTCCCTCGATGAAGCCGGACTTCGGCCTCCCGGCCTCGGTAAGCCAGGTGCCGGTGCACACCAGGTCGGGCGACCTGCCCTCCTGCTGCGTCTCGTAGTCGCATTTCGCCACGCGGGCCGTCGTGGTCTCGCCCCAGAGCGCGGTGTAGGCGACCATGCCGCCGATCACGCTGAACAGGGCGGCCACGAGGAACCAGCAGGCGCCGGCCAGGATCAGGCGTCCCCGGTACTCCCTGGCGGCCTTCTCCAGCCATCCGGCCATGATGATCGTCCCTCCGCCCGGCTAGGACGGCGATGCGGGACGAATGGTTCGGAGCGGGCACCGGCCCGCGGGGGTCACGCGTCCAGGGACATGCGGCGCAGCGCGGTGAGCACGGGCGCGAGGGACGGAGCGTCGGCGGCCGCGTCCAGCGCCTCGGTGAGGGTTTCGGCGTACGTGGGAGCGGCCTTCTCCTGGACGGCCCGTCCCTCGTCGGTGATGACGGTGTAGACGCCTCGGCGGTCCTTGGGGCACATGGCGCGGCGGGTGAGACCGGCGCTCTCCAGCCGCGCGACGAGGCGGCTGACGGAGCTCTGGTTGAGGCCGATGAGGTCGGCGAGCTCCTGCATGCGCAGCTCGCCGTCCTCGGCGCGGGACAGGCGGCACAGCGCCCGGTACTCCGACAGCCCGAGGCCGTGGCGGCGCTGGAGTGCCTTGGCCAGCTGATGCTCGACCCGGCCGTGCAGGGTGACGACGCCATCCCAGAGGAGGCCGTCCGCGGTGGTCTTCGCGGTGGTGGTCTTCGCGCCAGCGCCCATCTCGCGCCCCTCTCTCTTGACGCCAGCATACATGCAATGTGAACATCTGCATGTACATGCAAATTAAAGAAAGGGGCTCGACGATGACCAGTCCGCTGCTGCTTCCCTACGAGGGACCGCACCTGACGCTCCGCAACCGGATCGCGATGGCGCCGATGACGCGCAACCGGGCGGACGACGCGACCGGCGTCCCGAACCCACTGACCGCCGAGTACTACGCGCAGCGCGCGACGGCCGGGCTGATCGTCACCGAGGGGATCTGGCCGGGCGTGCTCGGCAAGGGCGAGCCCGGCGTCCCCGGCCTCACGACGGACGCGCACGTCACCGGGTGGCGTGCGGTGACCGAGGCCGTGCACGCCGCCGGCGGGACGATCTTCGCCCAGCTCTGGCACGTCGGCCGCATGACGCACCCGCGCACCCTGCCCGGCCGCGCGACGCCCGTCGCCCCCTCGGCGGTCCGGATCGAGTCGGCGAAGATCCGCACGACCGAGGGCTGCGTCCCGCATGTGACGCCGCGTCCGATGACGACCGCCGAGGTGGAGGCGACGGTCGCCGACTTCGCCACCGCCGCCCGGAACGCCGTGCGGGCCGGGTTCGACGGGGTCGAGGTGCACGGCGCGAACGGCTACCTCGTCCAGCAGTTCCTCGCCGAGAACACCAACCGGCGCACCGACCGCTACGGCGGCTCCCGCGACGGACGGCTGCGCTTCGCGCTCGACGTGGTGACCGCCGTGGCCACCGAGATCGGGCCCGGACGCGTCGGCCTGCGGATCTCCCCCGACAACCCCGAGAACGAGATCGCCGAGCAGGACCCGCAGGGCACCTACCGGACGCTCGTGGACGCCCTCGACCCGCTCGGCCTCGCCTACCTGCACCTCATCCAGCGCGGCGCGTACGAGGCGCTGGCCGACCTGCGTCCACGCTGGTCAGGCACCCTGATCGGCAACTTCAACGGCCCCGAGCCGACCTCTCAGCGCGCCGGCGAGGAGGCCGTTGCGGCGGGTCTGGCCGACGTCTTCTCCTTCGGCCGCCTGTTCATCGCCAACCCCGACCTGCCCACCCGCTTCGCAACGGGCGCCCCACTGAACCGGCACAACCCGTCCCTGGTCTACGGCGGCGGTGCCGAGGGCTACACCGATTACCCACTCCACCAAGAGGGACGCACCCACCCCAGCCTCCACCACGCCACAACCTGAACCGTCAGATCAGCCGCCACCGCGACCACGCGACAACCTCAACGCCTGCGATCGCGTCCGAAGGCAGGTTTCGAGCCTGCGAGAAACCTGATCGCGCAGCGAGCCGCCAGGCGAGACGGAGCGATGCAGCGATCGCGCGCATTTCTCGACGATGGAGGGCCCCCAGGGCCCGAAGGAGGAGAGAAATGCTATGAACAGGGCACGTCCCAGAAGGCGATCTCGTGGTGCATGCCTTCCAGGAAGAGGCGTTCGGCTGTTTCGGGGTCGGCGGCGGACTCGTCGATCATCTGGGCTATGCGGGCGGTGAGTTCGGCGAAGGCGGGGTCGGCGTAGGTGTCGACCCAGCGGCGGTAGCGGGGTTCGGACGGCGGGTTCTCGGCGAGCCGCCGTCCGAGCGTGGAATATCCCCACATGCAGGGGTAGAGGGCGGCGAGGCCGTCGGCGTATGTCGCGGCGCTGTTCAGGAGGAACGACGTGTAGGCGGCGCAGGCCGGGCCCTTCTGCGCGCCGTCCAGGTCGGCGGCGAAGCTCGCGGAAAGCGATCGGTGCAGGTCGAGCTCGTCGTGGAACGTCGCGTAGGCGAGGTCGACGAGGTCGCCTAGGTGGGCGGCGGGGGCCTGCCAGGCAAGGCGGGAGAACACGCGGACGTAGTCGTGAAGGAAGAGGTAGTCCTGCTCCAGCCAGGAGCGGAATATCGCCTCGTCCAGGGTTCCTTGGGCGATGCCCGCCACGGTGGGGTGCTTGAGCTGCTCGTCCACCAGCGGACGGCCGAGCTCCTCCAGATGCGCCGCGAGACTCATGGCCGCAGTCTCGCATCCCCCCGGAGGCCGGAAATGATCAGACCCCGCCGAGTCGTGCGACCCGGCGGGGCTCTGATCTTGCGCCGGTGTGTGGGGTCGCCTCTCGGCGAAAGGCACAACACGGCTCCAGCCGGACGGTATTCCGTGAAGGCAAAAGGTGAGGCCCGGGGACACCAGGCACACCGGCTGTCATGTGTAACCGACGGGACCCTGCGATTGTTCCCGGCCGCGCAGATCCGTGAACGCGCCCGTCCGGCGGACGGTGTGCCAGCCCAGCCGGGCCCCCAGCAGCGCGGTGGCCACGGACTGGACGACGACCAGGTACATCAGCTGCCGGTAGACGAACTGCTGGAGCGGCAGGGTCCAGAGCGGACGGATCCGTTCGCCGTCCAGCCAGAGCGCGTAGGCGCCTGCGGCGGCCTGCGCGGCGACGAAGACCAGCCACGTGAGGACGGGCACGGCCGGGTCGAGGAACAGCACGCCGAACAGCGCGAACAGGTCGATGGCGGGCGCGAACAGCGGCAGCACGATCTGGAACAGCGTCAGGTAGGGGAGGCAGCGGCGCCCGAACCGTCCCGAGCCGCCGCTCTCGATGACGGAGCGGCGGTGCTTCCACATCGCCTGCATCGTGCCGTAGCACCAGCGGTAGCGCTGCCTCCACAGCTGCCGCAGCGTGGACGGCGCCTCCGTCCACGCCAGGGCCTTCTCCTCGTAGACGACGCGCAGGCCGGTGCGGCAGATCGCCATCGTGAGGTCGGTGTCCTCGGCGAGGGTGTCGCCCGGGACACCGCCCAGCCGCGCCAGCACCGACCGGCGGAACGCCCCGATCGCGCCGGGGACGGTCGGCATGCATTGCAGGACGTCGAACATCCGCCGGTCGAGGTTGAACCCGATCACGTACTCGATGTGCTGCCAGCGTCCGAGGATGCCGCCGCGGTTGGCGACCTTGGTGTTGCCGCTGACCGCCCCGACCCCGGGGTCGGCGAACGGCGCGACGAGGTGGCGGACGGTGTCGCGCTGGAAGACGGTGTCGCCGTCCACGAGCACGAGGATCTCGGCGCGGGCGACCCCGATGCCCGCGTTGAGCGCGCTGGGCTTGCCGCCGTTCGGCTTGCGGATCAGATGGACGGTCGGCAGCGCGATCGACTCGACGATCAGCGCGGTGCGGTCGGTGGAGCCGTCGTCCACCACGATCACCTCGACGGTGCCGGGGTAGTCGGTGTCCAGGAGCGAGGCGACCGTCGAGGCGATGTTCGCCTCCTCGTTGTACGCGGGGACGATCACGGAGACGGGCGGGAACGGGTCGGGCGGTAGGCCATCGTCGGGCATGTCCGACATTTCCGGGTCGGGCTGGAACCCGTCGGGCGCGGTCCCGGGGGTGGCGGTCCCGGACGTGGCGTGCCGTCCCCGGCGCGACAGCCCCCGGACGCGCCGCATGTGGACGTGCGCGAACAGCAGCAGCATCACGAGCCGCAGCACGTAGGCGATCCCGGCCACCGCGAACAGGACGCCCATCGTCCCGGTGAGGGCGGACGCGGAGCGCTGCGCGGCGACGAGCGTCCAGCCCACGGCCTTCTCGTGCGCGGGCACCTTGACGACCGCGGAGGGCATGCTCAGCGCCTCCGTGAGCGTGGTGAACCGGTAGCCCTGCGGCTGGAGCCGCCGGATGATCTGCTCGACGGCCGCGACGGTGTCGGCCCGGTCGCCGCCGGAGTCGTGCAGCATCACCACCGCGCCCTGCCCGCGCCCCTCCCCGGCCAGCGCCGCCTGGACGATCTTCGCTGTGCCGGGACGCGCCCAGTCCTCGGTGTCGCGGTCGGTCAGGACGACGACGTACCCGTCCTCGCCCGCCCGCTTCGCCGCACGCCATTCCGGCCCGGTCAGGCCGTCCGGACGCGACGAGTACGGCATCCGCATCAGCCTCGTGTGCACGCCCGCCGCCCCCGCCAGCGCCCGCTGCGTGAGATCGAGCTCCAGACCCGCCCGCCATGCCGGAACGGTCGCGAGGTCCACATGCGAGTACGTGTGCGAGCCGATCTCGTGGCCCGCACGGAGAATCCGGCGGGTCAGCCCTGGATTCTCGGCCACGCGGGCGCCGACCGTGAAGAACGTGGCGTGCGCGTGGTGGCGGTGCAGGACGTCGAGCAGGCGGGGCGTCCAGACCGGGTCGGGGCCGTCGTCGAACGTCAGCGCGATCGTCTTCGGGGGCATGCGCCGGCTGCGCGGGACACCGTCCGCGAGGTTGACCACCGGCCCGCCGGACGCGACCGTGCCCGGAACCGTCCCCTTCCCGGCGTCAGGGCGCTCGTCCCGCGGCGCTTCACCTACGGCGCCGTTGGCGAACCCGTCCAGCAGCAGAAGCACGGTCAGCACCAGGCCGCCGAGCAGCAGCAGAAGCCAGTGCCCCCGGGGCTCGCCGCGCCGCGCGATCAATTGTTCTTCTTCTTGCGTCCCCACGCGGGCGGGCTCGCCTGCGACTTGCCCGGACGGCTCGTGGACGTGGGGGGCACCGGCCGCGCCGACGACGGCGGCGCCACGGCGGACGACCCGGGCGACGCGGGCGACGCGGGACCCGCGCCCTCGCCCCCTCGGGCCCCGCCCGGCCGGCCGGCGGCGCGCTGGTCGCGCGGCTTCTCCGGCGGGACGGCCGGACGGCTCAGCTCCACGCTCGGACGGCCGGACGGCTCCTTCCACGGCGTCAGCGGCACGTCCGGCCCGGTGGCCATGCCGATGCCCAGCGCGCCCAGGAACACGATGAGCACCGCCCCGGCGGTGAGGCCGAGCCGCCGCCCGAGCCGGGCGCGCCCGCCGGTCGAGTCGACGAACACGGGCGCGGTCGCGGTCGCGGCGGCGGCCACGGCCACCGTCTCCGTAACGGGCTCGGACTCCGTGAGCGGCGCGGTCTCCATGAGCGACTCGATCTCCGTGAGCGGCGCGGGCCGTGCGAGCGGCGCGGTCTGCGTGACGGGGTCCGTCCCGGTGACGGGGTCAGTCCCGGCGTCCGGCGCGGTCCCGGTGACCGGCTGCTCGTGCGATTCGGTCTCGGGTCCGGTGACCGGCGGGATGCCCGTGACGACCAGCTTGTCCCGGCGGTGGCGCGAATTGCCGGATATGGGGTCGCGGATCATTTCCGTCCAGATTCGTCACACTTCGTGAGGGGTGGCGAACGCCCGGGGGCCGTGCCGACCCGGACGTTCACTGGTTCAGCGCCGAACACCCGCGTACATGTCACACGCCTGTCAGAATCCCTGCACAATGGCGCGGGTGGAACGGGCCGACGAAGAGGAACTCGGCCGTGCACTGCGGGCGGCGCAGGACGGCGACGAGGAGTCCTTCCGCATGCTCTACCGCGACGTCCAGCCCCGCCTGATCCGCTTCGCCGGCGCGCTCGTCGGCCCCGACGCCGAGGACGTGACGTCGGAGGCCTGGCTGCAGATCGCCAGAGACCTGCCCACCTTCCGCGGCGACCTCGACGGCTTCCGCGGCTGGACCGCGACGATCACCCGGCACCGGGCGCTGGACCACCTGCGCCGCAAGTCGCGGCGGCCCGGATCCGACCTCCCCGTCGAGGAACTGGTCACGATGGCCGCCGAGGCCGACACCGAACTCGACGCCCTCGACGGCATCGCCACGCAGGACGCCCTGCGGCTGATCTCCGAACTCCCCCGCGACCAGGCCGAGGCGGTCATGCTCCGCGTCGTCGTCGGCCTGGACGCCAAATCCGCCGGAAAGGTCCTCGGCAAACGGCCAGGCGCCGTCCGGACGGCGGCCTACCGCGGCCTGCGGCGCCTCGCCGAGCGGCTGGCGCCCGCCGATCCGGACACCGCGTCACCCACCGATGCGGACGCCGCGTCACCCGCCGATCCGGACGCCCTGTCACCCGCCGATCCGGACACCGAGGACGCAGCGTCCGGCACCCGTCCCTTCGCCCAGAGTGACAAAAGCGGTGGTACCGGCGCTGAAGGGGTGACATGAGCGACCATCACCAGCCCGGAAGCCTCGACAGGCGGGCCGCCGAGCGCCTCCTCGACGGCGCGTACGACCATGCCCGGCTGCACGCCCTCCTCGCCGCGGCCGCCGCGCCGGGCCGTCCGGAGGAACTCGCGGGCGAGGACGCCGCCGTCGCCGCCTTCACGGCCGCGCCGCGTCCCGAGTCCCGGTCCAGGACGGCCGCCCTGCGCCGCTTCCTGACGGTCAAAGCCCTGGCCGTCGTCGGCGGCTCGCTCATCCTGACCGGAGGGGCCGCCTACGCCACGATCACCGGGCAGCTGCCCGGCCGCGACCCGGCGCCGCCGCCCAGCCCGTCGCACCAGGAGCGCAAGGACACCCACGGCGACGAGAACCCGGCCACCAGGTCCTCGTCGCCCGCGCCGCCGGCCACGGGCCCGTCGACGACGTCGCCGCACGGCAAGGCGAAGCAGCACGGCAAGTCGAGCGCACCGGGACAGCAGAGGAAGCAGACCAAGGACCCCAGGCCCCATCCGCCGAGGCACACCCCGGAGCCTCCGCGCGGGCCCGGCAACGACAACGGCAACCTGCCCACCGTGGGCGGCGTCGAGCCGGGCAACAACACCACGACGACCGGAGGATCCTCGGGCGCGAACCCTCCGCCGACCACGGCCCCCCGCAGCACGGGCGCCGGCCGTTCCGCCGGCCGACGGAACTGACCTTCCGGCGCCGGTCAGGTCGCGGACGCTTGTCGTGCGTTCCGGTTCGACTTGTGGGCCCACCTCGCCGGGTCCGCTTCCAGGGCGGACCTGTCCCAGCGACCGAGATCGGCCGCCGCCTCATAGGTGCCCTGCAGGAATTCGAGCAACGCCTCGTCGGGGCTAGGAGCGGTGCGCACGTCCTCGTACGGCAGCAGGAACTGGCCGTTCTCCCGGCTGTAGAAGGCACCGGACGGACCCACCGGACGGTCGGCGAACCCGTCCGGCTCGGGATAGGCGTAGGCGTAGAAGGCACCCTCGTCACCGCCGCCCGGCCAGAACCCGCAGCTGCTGAGCTCCTGGGAGTAGCCCTCCTCCATGACCCAGTCACCGCAGTTGGGGGCGCCGCCCGGGTGCCGGGGCGCGTCCCGTCCGGAGAACCGCGTGCAGGCGAGGTCCATCGCACCCCAGAAGAAATGCACGGGACTGACCTTGCCTGCGAAACGGGACCGGAACTCGCCCATCACCCGCGACGCCTGCAGCAGCTGGCGCCAGAACAGGTGCGCTGCCGCGGCGTCGTACGAGGCGTGCCGGTCGTCCTCCGCGAACGGGATCGACGGGTCGACCTCGTTCGGACGTGCCTGGATGGCGGTCTCGATCCCTAGCTCGGCGAGGGCGCGCATCGTCCGGTCATAGAACTCCGCGACCGGCATGGGCTCCAGCGCGAACCCGCCGGTGGCCCCGTCGCTGGCGCGCAACTGCAGCCGATGCTCGACGAAGTCGAACTCGATGTCGAACGCCCCGCCCTGGTACGGGATCGCGGACGTGGTGAGGCCGCGCGGGCTGACGTACAGCGTCACCTGCCACCAGTGATTCACCAGCGGCGCGTTGACGAGCCGGACCTTCCCGACGATCTGCGTCCACATGTGCAACGTGTCACGCGTGTCGCGCCAGTCGTCGACCCGCAATCGAGGCCACGAACCCCGCCCCTGCTCCACAGCAGCCCCCTCCTTCAACCGGACGAATCATGCCCGAGCGCGCTCGGCCCAACCCCGGCGGCACGCGTCAGAGGCAGCCCTCGAACTGGGGGACCTCGACGTCCGAGAGGTCCAGGCCGGACGTGCCGAACCATTTGGTCATGAAGGCGGCCATCGTCCCGTCCTGGTACATCAGGGTGATGGCCCGGTTGAGCGCCTCGCAGCCGTCGGGGTCGCCCTTCCGGATCGCGATGCCCGTCCGCCGCTCCCCGAACCTGGCGTTCAGCAGCCGGAACGCGTCGCCCCGCCGCGTCTTCAGCCCGGCCAGGATCGTGTCGTTCGTCGTGATCGCGTCGATCCGGCCGTCGCCGAGCATCGTCAGGCAGTCGTCGTAGGACCTCGCCGCCACCGGCACGGCCGCCACCTGCCGCTCCCGGGTCACCGCCTCCGCGGCGCCCGATCCCGTGACGGCGCAGATCCTGCGTCCCTTCAGGTCCCGCACACCGCGCACCTCGCGCTCACCGTCGCGGACGAGGATGTCCTGGTACGACAGCAGATACGGACCGGCGAAGGCGAGCCGCTGCGTCCACTCCGGTTCGAGCCAGAAGGTCAGCACCATGTCGACCTTCCCGTCCCGCAGCAACCGCTCCCGATCAGCCGCCAGCGCCGGGGCGAACCGGACCTTCTTCCCCATCCTTTCGGCCAGGTACCGCGACACGTCGACGTCCAGGCCCTCGAACCGTCCGTCGGGCGACCTGAACCCGATCCCAGGGAGATCCGGCCGGACGCCCGCCACCAGCGTCTGCTTCCCAAGGATGGACGGCTCTTCGCCGCCCGCGCACCCGCTCACCGCGAGGCAGCCCACCAGTCCCAGCGCGACCAGCCCCAGCCGTCGCCGCATCCGCAGACCCCCAAGCCTGTAGCGCGCCACGCCGGACGCTCCGCCCCAGGTGCGCAGGGGCCTGCGACCAACGTTCCAAGGAATGATCATCAAAGCCACACCCTGACCGCATTAGGACCTCGCCGCCGCCCGGGCCCCGGCCGCGCCCTCGCGCCCACACTGCCTCCACGCCGAGCACGCCGCAGGGGTCATCTCCTCACCACACGCGGAGACGTCCCATCCCACCTGCACCCAACCGCAGAGCGTGCGCTCCCCGCATCACGGGGGACGGCAGCTAGGGGGCCATCGGTACGGTGGCGACTTCGGGGGCGACGTCCAGGCGAGCGTTCGCGACGAAGGCGTGGAGGGCACGCAAGGCCGCTCCAGCATGGTTGCCCCAGTGGTTGAAGTAGGAGTACTGCCACCACCAGAGGGCTTCCAGCGGACGGTCCTGGTTGTAGTGCCGCAGCCCGTGGACGAGGTCGCTGGCGACGTCGACCAGGTCGTCCGACAGGCGGTAGGACGTGGGCTCGGTGTCCTTGTACGGGTCGAAGACCTCGACGTACTCGTCCATGACGGACAGGCGCTCGGACAGGCCCTGCCGGACGGCGTCGAGGTCGGGGTCGTCGCCGACCTCGGGCTCCCAGTTGTCCGGGAGGATCACGTCGGCGCTGGCGCCGAGCTGCGCGCCCGCCAGGATGACCTGCGACACCTCAAGGAGAAGCAGCGGGACGGTATGGACGCCGCCATCGCCGCGCGCGACGGCTTCCAGTCCGTTCAGATAGTTGTCGACGTGGCACGCCACACGTTCGGCGAGGGCGTTCCAGTCCTGCGGGCTGTTGGTGTCAGACATCGAGCAGCCTCCGTCCTTCGAATGCGCGGCCAAGCGTCACCTCGTCGGCGTATTCGAGGTCGCCACCCACCGGCAGGCCGCTGGCCAGACGGGTGACGGTGAGGCCCATGGACTTGACGAGCCGGGCGAGGTAGGTCGCCGTCGCCTCGCCCTCCAGGTTGGGGTCGGTGGCGAGGATCAGCTCGGTCACCGTCCCGTCCGCGAGGCGCTGCATCAGCTCACGGATGCGCAGATCGTCCGGTCCGACGCCCTCGATCGGGCTGATCGCGCCGCCGAGGACGTGGTAGCGCCCCCGGAACTCGCGGGTCTTCTCGATCGCGACGACGTCCTTGGACTCCTCCACGACGCAGATCACGTGCGGGTCGCGGCGCGCGTCCCGGCAGATCCGGCATTCCTCTTCTTCCGCGACGTTCCCGCACGTCTTGCAGAAGCGGACCTTGTCCTTGACCTCCTTGAGCGCCTTGCCGAGGCGTTCCACGTCGGCGGGGTCGGCGGCGAGAAGGTGGAAGGCGATCCGCTGCGCGCTCTTGGGGCCGACGCCGGGCAGCCTGCCCAGCTCGTCGATGAGGTTCTGAACCACCCCTTCGTACAACGGACCCCTCCTTTCTGCTACGTCCTATGTCGTCCGATACCCGCCGCCCTGCTCAGGTGCCGCCGGGTCCTCCCGAACCGCCGGGACCCCCGGAACCGCCGGGGCCGCCGCCGAGCCCGGGGAACCCGCCGGGCAGGCCACCGCCGCCGGCTCCGCCGCCGAGGCCGGGGATGCCGCCCCCGCCGCCCAGCCCTTGGGCGAGCGGTCCCATCTTCTCCTGCTGCAACTCCTGCACCTCGCGTCCGGCGTCGCGGATCGCGGCCAGGACCAGGTCGGCGATGGTCTCCGCCGTGTCGGCCGGATCGTCGACGTCAACGGCCTTCGGGTCGATCGTCAGCCCCGTGATCTCGCCCTGCCCGTTGACCGTCGCGCTGACGAGCCCGCCCCCGGCGGTCCCCGTCACCTCGGCCTCCGCGAGCTCGCGCTGCGCACTGAAGAGCTGCTCCTGCATGGCCTGCGCCTGCTGGAGCAGTTCCTGCATGTTCAAACCACCGGGTTCCACGGTGCACCTCCCTCTTCCGGCCCTAGTGAGGACCATCTCCTGGCGCTCCGCCAGCCACCGGACGTCCGTCCCCCGAGACTACGGGTTCGCACCAGGATGCGGTAAGAGCGCCCACCGGTGTGCCGACTCCCCCCAATCCCCACCAACGCCCCCCGCTTCCGGACGCCTCGCTTCGTCCGCCTCGCTCCGTCCACCCGATGCCGATACTGGTCGCGTGGACCTCGCCCTCGTGTTGCCCATGCCCGCCGACCTCAGCGAGCCGATCGAGCGTTTCCGGGCGCGACATCGGCACTGGGCGAGCCGCCCCATGCGGTCATGGCCCCATCTGTCGATCAAGGGAGGAGCGGGACTGTCCGAAGACCCGGCCTGTCTCGACCTGCTGAGGAAGATCACAGCGAAGACGGCCCCCTTCGAGGCGCGTCTCGGAGAACTCGCCGTCTTCCCCGGTGAGGGCCGGGTGTTGCATCTGCGAGTGGAGTCGCCCGGCTGGACGCGGTTGCACCGCACCCTTGTCGACACGATCGCCCGGCACACGGACGCCCAGATGCATCCGCTGGAGATCGCCGGATGGATCCCGCATGTGACCGTCCTGCGCCTGACCACCGAAGCACTGGCTCAACGCAAGCAGGTCTTCGCGGCGGCCCAACGGGCAGGACTCCCGTCGAATACTTCATTCACGGTCCGGAGCCTGCACATGGAGCGCCTGGACGCAGTCACCAACTGGTGGAACCCCACCCACACCTTCGACCTAACCGCCCCCACGTGAGCCACAACCCCGCGTGAGCCGGGGCCCGACGTGAGGCGGAACCTAGCGTGAAGCGGAACCCGGCATGAGCCGGAACCCGGCATGAGCCGGAACCCGGCATGAGCCGGAACCCGGCGTGAAGCGGAACCTGGCGTGAAGCGGAACCCGGCATGAGCCGGAACCCGGCATGAGGCGGGGCCCAGCGTGAAGCGGGGCCCAGCGTGAGGCGGGGCCTGGCATGAGCCGGAACCCGGCGTGAGCCGGAACCCGGCCTGAAGCAGAACCCGGCCTGAAGCGGGGGCCAGCGTGAGGCGGGGGCCAGCGTGAAGCGGGGCCCGGCGCCGGCTCGGGCCGCCGGGACGGGCCGGGACGGTTACGAGTTGTCGATTTCTCGGATGATCTGGCCGCCGAGTTCGCGCTGGAGGAGCGCCATCCCGCTCATCTCGGCCTCGGCGCCGTCGGCGTCCGCGTCGCCTTCCGGGTCGACCTCGTCACTCTCGTCCATCGGGGGCGGTT